>JBGSNV010000373.1:0-4740 GCA_041739485.1 Chitinophagaceae bacterium | reverse complement strand
AAGAAAGTGCATTATTATTAATATGGCTTTCCTCAATAATCTCTACTGATTGAATTAATTTCGTGCTATATGAAACAAATTGGGTCTTTCCTTCAACTCGTCCGCTGGCCCAATCTCGTTTTTATTGCCATCACGCAGCTTCTTTTCCATTTTTTTGTGGTGGTTCCGTCTTCTGAAGGAAGTATTTACTCTTTTCCGCTCCGGCTATCCACCCCCCTCTTTTATTTACTAATGATAGCTTCGGTTTGCATTGCAGCAGGAGGATATATTATTAATGACTATTTCGACATCAACATCGATCAGGTAAATAAACCAGCAAAAATGGTGGTTGGCAAAAAGATTGGTCGTCGTTGGGCGCTTGCCTGGCATTTAATCATTTCATTTACCGGTCTTGTTTTAAGTATTTACGTTAGTTACAAATTACAAAACTGGCTGATTGTAATTGCCAATTTTGCCTGCATCATCCTGCTTTGGTATTATTCCACAAGTTATAAGCGCCGCTTATTGATTGGGAATGTGCTGATATCCGCCCTGACTTCATGGGTGATTTTGGTTTTATTGGTAGCTGAAGTACCAGGTTGGTGGAGTGGTGAAATTTTGAAGGAATCACAAATTGCTACCGTAGCAAGGCTCTCAAGAATCGGTGTTTTGTATGCCGGGTTTGCTTTTATTCTTTCTCTGATCCGGGAAGTGGTTAAAGACCTGGAAGATATGGATGGCGACCGCAAGGAAGGTTGCAAAACCATGCCCATTGTTTGGGGTGTTGCGGCAAGTAAGGTTTTTGTTGGGGTGTGGATGGTGGTTTTGCTTTCAGCGCTTATTATTACGCAGGTTTATGTAATTCAGTTTGGATGGTGGATATCGGCTTCCTATATTCTTTTGTTGGTAGTGGTTCCTTTGATTTATGTGTTCAAAAAACTCATGAATGCCCACCAAACCATTGAATTTGCTGTCATCAGCCGGCAAATAAAATGGATCATGCTCACCGGTATATTTTCAATGGTATTCTTTCTTATTTATACCCGGTAAACAGAAATGTTCAACCTCTTTTTGAAATAAATTATGCATCGGATCATACTTGCCTCGCAGTCGCCAAGAAGAGCCCAATTGCTCGAATGGGCCGAAGTTCCCTTTGAAGTAATTGTAAAACACGGGGCTGAAGATTATCCTCCGGAGATGGATGTAGACCTTGTTCCTGCCTTTCTGGCGCTTGAAAAAGCAAGGGTGGTTGTGGAGAGTTTGTCTCAGAAATCGGAAGCACAATCCAGATATTCTGCCTCTCTGCCTGTGGTTGCCGCAGATACGGTTGTCATTCTTGACGAACAAATTATTGGAAAACCTCTGAACCGACAGGAGGCGATTGATTATTTAACCCGACTTTCGGGGGACACACACCGGGTGGTAACCGGCGTTGCGATTCTGTATAAAAACGAAACCATAAGCTTCTCCGAAACCACTTTCGTTGAATTTCATCCTTTAACCACTGAGCAAATCGGGTATTATGTTGACAAGTATCAGCCCTACGACAAAGCGGGTGGATATGCCATTCAGGAATGGATTGGCGTAACGGGGATCAAAAAAATTGACGGGGATTTTTACAATGTAATGGGACTCCCTGTCAGCAGGCTTCTGCAACATCTTCGGAAAATTTTCCCGGAAATTTGAAAAAAAATAAAGTGGTTATTATCTTTAAGAAATGACCGAAAAGCTCTTGCAATTTATCTGGCAATTCCAGTATTTCAGTACTGGTGAATTGAAAACGACCGGAGAAGAATCTGTTCAGGTGATTCATCCCGGGCAACTGAATACACATCAGGGTCCCGACTTTTTTAACGGACGCATAAAAATGGGGAAGACCGAATGGGCCGGGCACATCGAACTCCACATTAAAAGCAGTGATTGGTACCGGCATCAACATCAGGACGATGCCCGCTATGGCAAAGTGATCCTGCATGTGGTTTGGCACCACGATGCCGAAGTCACCGACGAGAACGGACAAATCGTACCTGTTGTAGAATTGAAATCAAGGGTATCGGGGTTATTGCTTTCCCAATACGAAACCTGGATGAATACCCCCGATTCTATTCCCTGTGGTAAGGGGATTCAAATACTTCCTGATTTACATTGGCATCACTGGCTTGACCGCTTACTTGCCGAGCGATTGCTTGAAAAATGTGCCCGGGTGAGCAAGCACATCGAAGCTACAGAAATGCATTGGGAAGAAGTTTGCTGGCGGATGGTTTGTACCTATTTCGGAGGTTCGGTCAATAAGGTTTCCTTTCAGCAAATTGCCTCTTCCCTTCCGCTGAAAATCCTGGCCAAACACAAGCAGGTACCCACACAAATTGAAGCTTTGCTTATTGGACAGGCAGGCTTGTTACATGCGGGACTGGATGATTCTTATGCACAAATGTTGTATCGGGAATATCAATATTTGCAAAAGAAATATCAGCTTCAGGTCGTAAATCTGCCTCCTTCATTTTTGCGGATGCGCCCTGTAAACTTTCCCACAGTAAGGCTTGCACAACTTGCCATGCTAATTCACCAAAGCAGTCATCTTTTTAGCAAGGTTCTGGAAACGGAGGATCTGAAAGAGGTTCGGAAACTATTTGATGTAACGGCCAACGATTATTGGCATTACCATTATCGGTTCGAAGAAGAAACCGCTTTTCTCCCCAAAAAAAGCGGACAGCAAATAGTAGACAGCGTGTTGATCAATGCTATCATACCCGTTCTGTTTTCCTTTGGCCACCATCATATGCAGGACCCGATAAGGGCCAAAGCACTTCGTTGGCTTGAGGAAATGCCAGCTGAGAAAAACGGATATACCAGATTATTTCAGAATCTCGGAAGAAAAGCTGCAAATGCCGGAGAGTCGCAGGCGTTGATTACACTCAGGCAATCGTACTGCGATGCCAAACGCTGTATCTCTTGTGCGGTTGGTTCTGCCTTGCTCAAGCCTCCAAAAACCTGATTACCAAACGTATTCAATATTTTGAATGACCTCCGGGTGCAGGCTTTTAGCAACCGGGCAGGTATTGCCGGTATTTTCAAGAATTTGCTGATCTTTTTCAGTAAGTGCTTCGGTTTTAAAATAAACTTTCACATCGATCTGAGCAATACGACGGGGTGGTTCCTTGCTCATTATTTTGGTCACTTCCACCTGACTGCCATCAATATTTATCCCCATATCAATCGCTTTAATTCCAATTGTCGTAATTAAACAGAGTCCGAGTGAGGTTGCCGTTAAATCAGTTGGGGAAAACCTTTCTCCCTTCCCCCTGTTATCAATTGGTGCATCGGATTCAATAATTGTTGAACTTTGCAAATGCGTTGCGGTGCACCTTAACGCTCCATTGTATAAAATTGATGTTGTCATACCTTATTTTTGAAAAATATTTGTTTGAATGATTCGTACACATAATACTATGATAAACAAACGCTTCGCTTCCGGCACTCTGGCTTTCCTGTTTTTATCCCTGCTTGCTTCCACAGCTCTACAGGCGCAAACTACGGACAACAAATCCAAAAAAGAACTGAAACAGGAAAAAAAGGCAGAGAAAAGGGAGAAAATCAATGCACTGATCAAGCAGGAAGAAGAAGGAGCCATCATCTATCAGAAGCAAAATACATTTGGAGTAAAATTGTACTCCGATGGTTGGGGCGCTTTTTTTGAGAAAGGGTACCAAAAAACAGTAAATAAAGCCAACCTTTTTAGTCTTGAAATTGGTGAGCGGAAGCATCCCAAAGAGGACAAAGTTTTCAGTCTGCAACAGTCGGGTGGCTTTTTGTTTGGAACACCTTTGATTTATGGTAAGCAAAACAATTTCTTTTTTGGAAAGCTAGGTGTTGGACAAAGCTATTTGATTGGTGGCAAAGGCAATCGCAATGGTGTGTCTGTTTCTGCCGTTTATAAAGGCGGTTTGTCTTTGGGAGCTTTGAAACCTTACTATGTGGATATTCAGCCTCCGGGTGCCACAGAAACTATCCCAGTAAAATGGGAAAACGGAGAAGGGACTTACGACAATATCTTTTTAACAAACCCGATTGGAAGTTCAGGGCTTTTTAAAGGATTCAATGAATTACAAATCAAGCCCGGTGCTTTTTTACAAGGTTCGCTCCGGTTCGACTATGGCAGATACAACGAAATGGTAAGTGCTATTGAGGCGGGTTTCAATATTGAATACTATACTTCCAATATGCCTATCATGGTAGAAAAAGATACGGATGGCATTATTGTTGAACCGAAGAAATTATTTATTAATGTATTTATTGCCATTGAGTTTGGCAAGCGTAAATAACCGGTTTTAACAGGATCCTCCTAATTTTTAATAAAAGAGAAGACAGACAAATATGAGTTGTAGCAGTGTAGAAATGCCGGTTCAAAAAATAAAAAAGCCAAATTGGTTGCGGGTAAAATTGCCGATTGGCGAAGATTACAAGCATGTGCGGGGATTGGTGGATACCTATAAATTACACACCATTTGTGAAAGTGGCAATTGCCCGAATATGGGGGAGTGTTGGGGAGCCGGAACAGCTACTTTTATGATTTTAGGAAATACCTGTACCCGTAGTTGCGGCTTTTGTGCCGTGGCTACCGGTCGGCCGGATGCAGTAGATTGGGACGAACCACAGCGGGTTGCGGAAGCTATACATCTGATGAAGGTAAAGCATGCTGTGCTTACCTCTGTAGATCGCGATGAACTGAAGGATGGTGGCAGTACCATTTGGTTCAATACC
>JBGSNV010000341.1:0-3672 GCA_041739485.1 Chitinophagaceae bacterium | reverse complement strand
TTCCTCCGGTCCACGCGGCAGCGGCGACCGGGCTATTATTTATCCCGACCGTTGGCCGGGTGGTACTGTTCGGGGTACCGTACCGGCGGGTGTGAGCAGCTTTACCATCAGTGGTTCTATAGCGGATACCCGGGATTATTTTTTCAAAGGTTTGAAGGATTACGGTGTTAAAAATCAGGTAGTCTTGTTTCGGGAGGCAAAGGCAGGGGCTGCCCAAAACGCTCCGGACCGTACAAAGCTGCAGTTGCTTACAGAATGGAACAGTCCCCTGCTTGACAGCATGGTTTATTGGTTTTTACAAAAAAGCATCAACCTCTATGGCGAAGCCTTGCTCAAACAATTATCGCTTAGTAAAAAAAATGTAGCCAACACCAGCGATGGGGCCGATTTTGTGCAGGAGTATTGGAAAAGCCGGGGAATAGAGCCGGCAGCTTTGCGGATCATTGACGGCAGTGGGCTTTCACCGCAAAACCGGGTAACCACCACGGCCCTGGTAACGATTCTGCAATATGCCCGCAAGCAAGACTGGTTTCCGGCATTTTATGAGGCCTTGCCAACGATTAATAACCTTAAAATGAAAAGCGGAAGTATCAGTGGCGTAAAAGGTTATACCGGTTATGTACAATCCTCAGACGGAAACACCTATACTTTCGCTTTTCTGGTTAATAATTTCGACGGTTCTTCTGCATCTATTACCCAAAAAATGTTCCGGGTATTGGATGTTCTCAAGTAATTATCCCTGAACCGGGAAGAGCCAGCCGTGCTTATCTTCTGTTTTTCCGTAACGGATATCATTGAGCTTCTTCAATATCATGGGGGCTACGATCCATTCATTAGTATTGAAGGTCATTTCAAAATCGCGGTATTTCAGCTCTTTGATCATGCTGATGGTGGCAGCAGTGCCTGCCCCGAATACTTCATGCAACTGATTGTTTTTGTAC
Source organism: Chitinophagaceae bacterium (assembly GCA_041739485.1). Lineage (GTDB taxonomy): Bacteria > Bacteroidota > Bacteroidia > Chitinophagales > Chitinophagaceae > Phnomibacter. The sequence continues at coordinate 2,731 of JBGSNV010000341.1, read as the reverse complement.
ATTTCAATCAGTTCATCTATTGAAACAGCTCTTTCTTCTACCTCAAATCCGTTTTCCTGTAAAAGCGTAATAGCACTCCTGCGGGTAATACCATCGAGGATGGTGCCCTCGTCAAGAGAAGGGGTCAATACCTTTTTACCCGATACAAAAAACACATTCATGGTACCTATTTCCTGCACATACCGGTGTTCGAAGGCATCTGTCCAAAGCACCTGATGGTAACCTTCCTTCTGGGCTTTTGCGCTGGGATACATGGCAGCCGCATAGTTGCCGGCTGTTTTTGCAAAACCTACCCCGCCCGGAGCTGCCCGGGTATATTGTTCCTCTACATAAATCCGCATGGGAGCGGTATAATAAGGTCCGGTAGGGCTTAAAATGATCATAAACGTGTACCGCTCTGAGGGCCGCACACCAATGGCCGGGTCGCTTGCAAACAGGAAAGGCCGGATGTACAAAGCATGATCGGGTTGCTTGGGTACCCAATTCTGATCCATAGTAATCAATTGCCGCAGTCCCTCTATAAAGATCTCTTCGGGTACTGTGGGCATTTGCATGCGGATAGCCGAAATATTAAAACGGTGGAAGTTATCCATGGGTCTGAAAATAGCGACTTCGCCATTTTGCTGCCGGTAGGCTTTTACCCCTTCAAAAATACTTTGTCCATAATGAAGCGCTGCATTGGCAGGATCTATCTGAAGGCTTTGATAAGGTTTGATTTCCACTGACTTCCATTCGCCTCCTCCATATTCGGCAATGAGCATATGGTCGGTAAAATGTCTTCCAAAAGGTACATTTTCAAGGTTTATATCCGTGAGTTTTGAACGCAATACCGGAGTCGTTTTAATCTCTAAAGCTGCAATCATATTCTATGCTTATTTTTGGACAAAGAAACAAAATATTTAGCGATAGGTGATGTTAAACAGCAACGACGATACAACGCTGGGTTCGGAACCCATGCCGGCAGCCCTGCTTGCAGGTCTTTTTTCAACAGGCATTGTGGTCATTCCCGAAGAATTTAAAGCACAAAAAAATCAGGTAATGGCGCAAAAGCCCCCTGTGGCAGAAGAAAAGATCCCGGAGAGCCCGAAAGAAGCAATGACCGTTGTGCTGCAGCCGGAAGCCCCTTTGGCATGGCTCGGTAACTTTCAGAAAAAGGTATTGGTGGTGGTACAGGATACCACGGCACGGCATTTGAATGATGAAGACTATGCCTTGCTTACCAAGATCCTCGAAGCAGTCAACTTGTCTATTGCCGACACCGCGATTGTAAATGCAGCGGCCCATCCGCTTGAATATTATGCCTTACAGGAGAAATTGCCGGCAGCTATTTCCTTTTATTTTGGGGTAGCACCGGCCGATATCGGGGCACCCATTCGTTTTCCGCATTTTCAGGTACAGAAGTGGAATCAAACGACCTTCCTTTTTTCCCCTTCGCTCAGTGAGATGAACCGGCCGGATGATGCAGCACTTACTTTGAAAAAAAGCCTTTGGGCATCGCTGAAGCGGATTTTTGATTAACGGCTTTTGCAGCCACCATTTCTTGTAATATGCATACTTTATTATTTGCCACACATAATGCCCATAAAGTGGCAGAAATACAACCCCTTGTTCCCGAAAGCATTCAAGTGATTTCGCTGGAGGAGGCAGGTATTCATGAAGCCATTCCCGAACCTTTTGACACCCTTGAGGAAAATGCCATCGAAAAATCAAGGGTTATTTTAGAACGGACCGGAAAAGATTGTTTCAGTGAGGATACCGGATTAGAGGTAGAAGCACTTGGGGGTGCTCCCGGAGTACGAAGTGCCCGCTATGCCGGCGATGAAGCTCATCCGGAAGAAAATATCCGATTGCTTCTGAATAATCTGGAAGGAAAATCAGATCGAAAAGCCCGGTTCAGAACCATTATTTCTCTCGAATGGAAGGGGCAGCGGTATTTATTTGAAGGGATTTGCCCCGGAACGATTTTATCCGGAAAAACCGGTGAAAAAGGTTTCGGCTACGATCCGGTTTTTGTACCCGACGGGGCCACCCAAAGTTTTGCGCAAATGAGCAGTGTCGAAAAGGCAACCTTCAGTCACCGTGCCAAAGCGATGGCAAAATTGATTGAATTTTTGAAGGAAGAAGATGGAAATCCTTAGCGGCGCGATTCTTGCTAAAAGCTACTGTCCCTATAAGGGAATAAAACACCTTACCTGCAATCGGGCAATCAGAAAGATCTTTTCTGCCCGTAAACAAGTTCGCCAACTACAATCCCTTATGTAAAGCCCTCACTAAAAGTAGTTTTTTTAAAAACTGTGCGAGGTAGGCACCGGCAATAGCAGGCAGGGTATAAATTAAATAAAACAGGATTTCGAGGGGTAGCATATTGTGCGAAGAAGCATCTGCTATTATCTCCAAAATAGCAGCAATTGGAAAAAGCGCCATACTCATCATGCCAATTTTCCAGGACGGCAGGTTGCTGAATGCTTTAACCACAAAGCCGGATAAAAAAAGCAGGAGAAAACTATACCGGGATATACCTTCCATCCCGGTTCTTATTTGTGGGAACAGCGGTGAATCGTAAACCCTCAGATCCTCCAAAAAAAATACAGGTATCACAATGGAAATAAGACCCAGCAAAGCGATGATGAGCAGAGGTAATCCGTTTTTTGAATTCATAAGTTATACAAGCTATGTGTTATTTACCGAAAGGACGGAAATGATATAGCCAAACCATTTTTCAAATGTTTCG
>JBGSNV010000302.1:0-2265 GCA_041739485.1 Chitinophagaceae bacterium | reverse complement strand
TGCTGGGCATTTGGTGCCACCTCCTACACCAACAATTCAGCTCAGGTATTATCAGGCTCCTGGTCTATCCGCGGTAATTCTCTTTCAAATCCCTCACTCACCGCCTGCTGGATTAAAACTCCGTGGATTATTCCAGGTACCGGTAATATTACCCTTAAGGTTAAAATGGAAAATACCGCCGGTTTAGGTGGACCCTCTTCAACCAATTACAAAATGGTTAGTGTTCGATTTATAGAATTTGATGCTAATGCCAGTTTTGGGGAAGGAAACTTTGTTTCTACACAGCAAGATCATATAATGTCAGCAATTATTACCAATGGTCGTACCCGTACTGAAAATATCACTTTCACTATGCCTGCCAATTTGGTGACTTCTAATAAACCCATCAAAGTAATGTTCAGCTTTTCGGGTGAGGGTGGCAATAACCGTCCAAATATTGATGATGTTGTTATTCCAGCAACCTATTATTCAGATCCTGCAAACAGCTGTCTACCGCAAGGTTTGATTCAGGATGCAGACAACGATGGGATAGCCGATTCGGATGATGCTTTTCCTAACGACCCTTACCGTGCATTCAATAATTACCTGCCAACCTCTTCCTTTAATACTTTGATGTTTGAAGATCTGTGGCCAAGTAAAGGGGATTACGATTTTAATGATCTTGTAGTAGATTACAAAATCAACCGGGTAACCAATGCAAGCAATCAAATCGTTGACATCCTCTTTACCTACAAAGTAAAAGCGATTGGGGCTGCCTTTAAAAATGGCCTTGGTATTGAGTTTACAGGTATCGCTTCTTCATCAGTTTACGGTGTTACCGGTAACAATATAAAAGGGAATATACATACGATGGCCGCCAACGGACTTGAGGCCGGTACCAACCATTTGACCTTTATTGCTTTCGACAATGCCGCCAATGAACTGCCATATGCCGGTGGAGGTGTGGTAGGAGTAAATACTACAATAGGTGCGCCCAAAGGAACAGTAACTGAAAAAACAGTTACGCTGTCGCTGATGCGTAATGGTGTTGCTGCAAACGGTACACCGGTGGCCTTAAGTCAACTTGGTTTTGATCAGTTCAATCCCTTCCTGATTGTAAACCAAACCCGTGGCCGTGAAGTGCACCTTGCCGACAAAGCGCCTACAGCCTTGGCAAATATGGCCCTGTTCAATACAAGCGATGATGCAAGCAGTGCAGGACTGAATCGTTGGTACAAATCAAAAACCAACTTTCTTCCCTGGGCCATCAATGTACCCATGGAAGTTCCTTATCCTGCCGAAAAAGTAAATATTCAGCTTGGATACCCGCAATTCAAGACATGGGTTGAAAGCAATGGCACAACCAATACAGATTGGTACACACCATCTAACAGAATTCTGGCGAATCTTTATCAATAAATAAAACGATTTTTCTGAAAAGGAGTCGCTCTTGAGGGAGTGACTCCTTTTTTTATGGATATTTGCCCTGTGCATTCAATTACGATTTATACAGACGGATCAAGCCGCGGCAATCCCGGTCCAGGTGGCTATGGCGCTATTTTAATGGCAGGAACCCATCGCAAAGAACTATCAGGTGGTTACAAAAGAACCACCAACAACAGAATGGAATTAATGGCAGTGATTAAAGCTATTGAAGCACTTAAAAAGCCGGATATGCTATTAACCATTTACAGTGATAGTCAGTATGTGGTAAAGGCGGTAAACGAAGGATGGCTTAAAAACTGGATCGCTACCAATTTTAAAGGAGGCAAAAAAAACAAGGATCTTTGGATGCACTATCATCAGATTGCGGCCAAACACCAAATCCGTTTTGTTTGGGTAAAAGGGCACGCCAATAATCCTTTCAACAATCGTTGCGATGCGCTTGCCACAGCAGCAGCAGACGGAAAAATACTGGAAGAGGATACTGGCTTCGTTTCTGCTATTGACTAATCCTTTGTAAATTGTAAGGCTTTGCATTCTCGTAACTATGATTATCTTGTAGGAAAATCTTACATTTTATGGGTTCTAAAATACGCATCCTGTCGCTTGATGGCGGTGGCATTCGGGGCATCATTCCGGCTACCATCATGGTAGAAATAGAAAGCAGATTAAAAAAACATTCGGGGAATGCAGATGCTCATATTTCTGATTATTTTGATTTAATTGCCGGCACAAGCACCGGTGGTATCCTTACGAGTTTGTATTTGTGTCCCAACGAAGAAAACAGACCTAAATATTCCGCATCAAATGCACTTGATCTTTACCTCAAAAACGGTCAGGATA
>JBGSNV010000182.1:0-5234 GCA_041739485.1 Chitinophagaceae bacterium | reverse complement strand
TGATGTCAGTTCATTTATATAACCTTCCTGTGAAGCCTTATCGTTCAACTCACGACGCAAAACTTTTTCACTCATTTCGATAACCAACGAGCCAATCTGATTCTTGATATCGGTAATAGCACCCATTTTCTGGTTTTCGATGCTCACCTGCAATTCAGCAAGAATTTTGTTTGCCTCCACCTTAGCCTGTTCTTTAGCGTCGTTGATAATTTTGTCTTTGGTCACTTTTGCATCGCGCAACATTTCAGCACGCTCTTCTCTTGCTTTTGCAAGCAATGCTTCGTTTTCATTCTGAAGATGCGCCATTTCCGCACGAACCTTTTCTGCGGTAGCAATGCTGTCGGCAATTGTTTTTTCACGTTCCAACAAACCAGCAATAATAGGCTTCCATGCATATTTACGCAGAATAACCAGTACGATCAAAAAAGCGATCATGGTCCAGACCCATAAACCAAGATCGGGATTTAATAAAGGATGCATATATAATGTAATTTAAAATAGTTGAAAGAAACTGCATTCGCCGCCCTGTGCTTTGAATGCAGTTTAATGGATTTACCCGCTTTCTTAGTTGATAAAGATAGCAAGTGCTGAAACGATCACCGCGAACAGTGCCACACCTTCTACGAAGGCAGCAGTCAGGATCATTGCACCCCGGATATCGTTGGCAGCTTCGGGCTGACGGGCGATGCTTTCAGTAGCACCCTTACCAATCTGTCCAATACCAACACCGGCGCCAATAGCCGCCAAACCGGCACCTATTGCAGCACCCAGGTTCGAAACACTACCGGTAGTTTCCAGCAGAATGTTCATCAAAGTCATAATGAATAATTATGGAGTTAAAAAAAAGAAACGTAATTAATGGTGAGCGTGTGAACTGCCTTCCTCGTGAAACTGCTCTCCTTCCATAGAAAGCCCGATAAATACAGCCGTAAGGTTGGCGAAAATATATGCCTGAATAAATGCTACCAACAATTCAATAGCATAAATAAATACCGTAAACAAAATACTAACCGGACTAAAGCCCAAACCGGCAGCGGGAGCAAGCTCTGCGAAAATGAAAATCATCAGAATCAAACAGGCAATAATCATGTGACCTGCTACCATGTTGGCAAACAGACGAATGATCAGGGCGATCGGCTTAATGAATACCCCCAAAAATTCTACCAATACCAAAACTGGCTTTACAAAGCCCGGAACCGGAGGATTGAAAATGTGACCCCAGAAATGTTTGTTGGTGGTTAAAAGAATGACCACAAAACTCACAATCCCCAAAACGATTGTTACCGTAATATTTCCGGTTACATTGGCCGCACCGGGAATCAATCCAACGAGGTTATTGAAAAGAATAAAGAAAAAGATAGACAGAAGGAAAGGCATAAACTTCTGGTACCGGAGACCAAGATTGGGTTTCGCCACATCGTCGCGGATAAAAGTAATCACCGGTTCAATAGCGTTCTGCAATCCTGTTGGCGCTTTTACACCTCCACTATAGCGTTTCGCTACAGAAATCATTACCCAAACAAGCAGGATCAATGCAATCAACATTTGAGTCACATTACGGGTCATGCTAAAATCGTATACAGCAACATTTTCAGCTACCGTACCGTCAGCGTTTACAGCCACAATCGTTTCTTTCCCGTTTTCGTGGTCTGTCAAAATCCGGAACCCTTTGTAATCTTCCTGTCCGTGATGAAACCTTGAAGACATAAAAACATTCAGACCACCCATTTCGGGGGCATAAAGAATGATGGGTAAAGGGATCGAAATAGCATGCCCATTATAATCCGCAAAATGAAATTCATGATTATCAAGGATGTGCTCCATCAGAATCAAACCAGGATTCATTTTCTCCTCTGTAGTTGGAGCATGCAGGTCACCGGTGGCAGTTTCGCCTCCATGTTCGCCTTCATGCTGCGCAAAAAGATTTACCGAAATAAGCATGCTTAATCCGGTTAAAACCGCAATCCACCTTGATTTGATGTGTCCAATAGCCATAATTCACTCCAAATTTGGCCGCAAATGTACGGCGCAGCGGGCAAAAAACACTGCCTAAAATAATTTATCCGGCGAATAATTCCTGATTGAAGAGCCATTGCCCTTTACCCGGGTAAAAAGTACAGGGAACTGCACCGTGTATATTCAAAAGAAACGGAACCTTTTAAGACCCTATCTAAAAATCATTCTCTTGGATTAAGAAAGCACTTCAGCTTTCTCGAACTGCATATGGTAGAGTTTTGCGTAAGCGCCTTCGGCCTCAAGCAGGCTCTCATGGGTTCCAATCTCTTTTACCCGGCCCTTTTCCATCACCAATATCTGATCTGCTTTGCGGATGGTACTCAGGCGATGTGCAATCACAATTGAGGTTCTCCCTGCCATCAGTTTTTCGGTAGCCGCCTGAATCAGCATTTCGCTTTCGGTATCCATGCTGCTAGTGGCTTCGTCGAGGATCAAAATAGCAGGATTGTACAACAAACAGCGGGCAAAGCTCAATAACTGTCTTTGTCCTACACTCAATGTAGCCCCTCTTTCGCGTACATGATAATCGTATCCACCCGGTAATTGCAGGATAAAATCGTGCAGGCCAATCAATTTCGCTGCTTGCTCCACCCGCTCCTGAGGAATATCCGGATTGCGGAGCGTCAGATTGTCGGTAATGCTTCCACTGAATAAAAACACATCCTGAAGTACGACTCCGATTTGACCCCGAAGCAAATCCAATGCATAATCTTCAATCTCTACATCATCTATCCGAATTTGCCCCTGCTGTGCTTGATACAACCGGTTGATAAGAGCTGTAATCGTTGTTTTCCCGCTACCTGTACTCCCTACTATGGCGAGCGAATGCCCGGCTTCGATGGTAAAATTGATATCGCGGAGCACATAATCGGGCTCTACGTAGGCAAAACCCACATTGTCGAAATCAATTTTACCGGCGATTCTTTGCTTACTATCCGACTTTACCACCAAAGCTTCTTCCTGCTTTTCGGGCATCATATCCTCATTATCGAGTACTTTAAAAATACGCTCACTAGCAATCAATCCCATTTGTATGACATTGAACTTATCGGCAATAAACCTGAGCGGGCGAAATATCTGATTGAGGAAAAGGATAAAAGCAGTGAGTTTACCTACCATCGAAGTATCAAGCGGATTGGCCACTGCCGCATCTGCTACCCACCAAACCAGTAAACCAATACTTACAGCAAGAATCACCTCCACCACAGGAAAGAAAATGGAATAGGCAAAAATGGCTTTTACATTGGCATTCCGATGCTGCCTGTTGATGCCCTGAAACTTTTTGTATTCGCGGTCTTCGGCAGCAAAAGCCTGCACAAGCTGCATTCCGGTGAGGTGCTCCTGAACAAAGGCGTTCAGGCTTGCCACGGCATTCCGAACCTTGGTAAACGATTTCTTGACGCTTTCTTTGAAATAATAGGTAGCCACAATAAGGAGCGGAAACGGAATCAGGCAAATTAGAGTTAACTGCCAGTCCATCCAGAACATCGTCGCCAGTACAAACACAATCGTCAGCAGGTCGGCAATAATCGGGATCAATCCATCTGCAAAAATCTCGTTAACACTTTCAATATCATTGATGGTGCGGGTGGTCAGGGTACCGATAGGAGTGGTATCAAACTGTCGCAAATTAAGCCGCAATACTTTTTTGTACACGGCAAGCCGCAGGTCTTTAATCACATATTGCCCAAGCGAGGAAGTACTGAAAGTAAAAACGAAACGCATTAAAGTTTCTAAAACAAGCACTCCGATCTGAAGAATACTGATGAGAATAATAAACTCTATAACACTACCTCCGGACATGCCGTCAAACCATTGATTCAGCCATTGCGGAATCCGCGATGCATCACCCCTAACCCCCTTGTCGATGGTAAATTGAATAAAAAGCCCTCTTATTGGAGATATCACTGCCAGTAGAATAGCAAGCGAAACCGCAAGGTAAAATTGTAATCCATAGGGCTTTACAAAGGCATAAACCCGTCGAACGAGTGACAATTTCAAAGCAGTATTCTGTTCAGCCATATAGTATTCTAAATAAAATGCTCGTCAAATTTTAAAATTCCGGGAAGCAAGAGCCTCCAATAGTTATCTGAAAAAAAAACAGTTTTACCTTTGAAAGGTTGTTCAGATCTTTTCTTCCATGGCTTTGCGGTATGCTTTGATAAAAATAGCGCCGAGATTTTTGTGGGGAAAAATATAATCTTCAAAATCATTTTTACGACCCGCTCCTACATTTTTCGCTACGTCTTCCATCATCGAAGGCCAAATTACATCGCGTCCTCTTTTCAATTCATTGATCAGGTACATAAACACCTGAATATTGATCACCCCATAGCCCACCTGTTTGCTTGCAATGATGTACGCTTCGGGCGAAATCTTTAATACATCGGCAAGGTTGTGATAAGCCCCGCAACTACCCAATACCACCACTTTACTGCTTGGCAACATTTTTTCGATGGTTTGCCCTAGGTAGTAACTATGTCCGCGGTGTACGGTAATAGAAGGCTGATACCCGTTTTCTGTCATCCATTCTATCAATGCATATTGTGCTTTGTCATCAAGATCCTGATCTTCGTCGAGCGCCCGGTTGGCAAACAGCACAAAAGGCACATCGGTTCCAATACTTGTAAACTGCACCCATTGCGGGGTGCTGTTTATTTTCCACTGATTACGGTTACTCATCAGATTCATCAGCACATTAAAAGAACCTTTTCCCCCGGCGTCTCCATAAAAATACATTTGCATCACCACCCTCCCCTTGTCGTCTTTCAGGTATTGGTTAGGTACCTGATATACGGGTAAAATGCCAAGCGAATCGCTGATATTCATGGAGGAATTGGGGTCGTTGCTTTCCATGATCAATTTTTCCAACCGATAAATAACTGCTCCTTTCCTGTTATTGGAAGCTATTGCCTGATTCAAATTCATTTCCACCTGATCACGGATCAGTTTGCGAATGGAAGTATCAGTAATTGTGGCATAGGCATTGGCCACATCCACCGCATCTTCTATATCATCTTCACCGGATCCTTTGTCGAGATTGCTTACGAAATTTATCATCAGCGTATGTGCGCTCTCTTTACTCATATGACCCAAGAAATCGTCAAGCGTATTATAATTCGAGGACATCGTCAAAAACTTCTTATAGCGATCGTAGCTGACCCGTGAGAGGATACTGTCGGCACTTTTTACCGGCAGGGTTTCAAAAATGCGTTTGT
>JBGSNV010000172.1:0-2824 GCA_041739485.1 Chitinophagaceae bacterium | reverse complement strand
TAAGCATCAAATATACGGACTCTTATACGTACTTTGATACACCGTGGAAGCATAAACAAGACGTATAATGACGCATTAAGTATTGATTTATTGTTACTTAAGCTCAGAATACCTAAAAAAACAGCTATAAAAATCTAAAATGGAAAATATGAATGTGATTGAGGAATTGGAATGGCGGGGTATGTTGCAGGATATCATGCCCGGAACCCGGGAACAGTTAAACAAAGAGGTTACAACGGCTTATATTGGTTTCGATCCTACCGCTGATAGTCTCCATATTGGTAGTCTTGTTCCGATTCTGTTGCTGATGCATTTGCAAAAAGCAGGTCACCGACCTATTGCCCTTGTTGGCGGCGCTACAGGTATGGTGGGCGATCCAAGTATGAAAAGTGAGGAGAGAAACCTGCTCGATGAGGAAACCCTTCAGAAAAATGTAACCGGTATTCAAAAGCAATTGGCACAATTCCTGGATTTTAATACAGATCTGCCCAATGCTGCCCTGATCGTTAACAATTACGACTGGTTTAAGGAAATGCGGTTTATCGATTTTCTAAGAGATGTAGGCAAGCATTTGACAGTGAATTACATGATGGCAAAGGACAGCGTAAAAAAACGTATTGAAGGGGATACAGGCATTAGTTATACCGAATTTGCATACCAATTGTTGCAGGGCTACGATTTTTACTGGTTATATAAGAATATGGGGGTGAAACTCCAGATGGGAGGAAGTGATCAGTGGGGAAATATCACCACAGGTACTGAATTGATCAGAAGAATGACCGGTGGCGAAGGAGAGGCTTTTGCCTTTACCTGTAAGCTGATTACCAAGGCTGATGGTGGTAAATTTGGCAAGACCGAAAAAGGCAATATCTGGTTGGATGCTAATCGAACAAGTCCCTACCAGTTTTACCAGTTTTGGTTAAATGCCGCAGACGAAGATGCCTCCCGTTGGATAAGGATCTTTACGTTTCTGGATAGGCGCACCATCGAAGCATTGGATGCTGAGCAAATAACTGCACCCAATTTGAGACCTACCCAAAAAAGGCTTGCGGAAGAAGTGACCCGGCTCGTTCATGGGGAGGAGGCATTGCAGTTTGCAATCAATGCAACAGGTATTCTTTTTGGAAATGCAACGTCAGAAACGCTTTTAAGTTTCAATGAAAACGAATTGCTTCAGGTGTTAGATGGAGTCCCCACGCATTCTATTTCTCTTGAGAAAATAGCAGCGGATTACGATGTGGTTTCTGCGCTTGCCGATGCAGGCGTGTTCCCAAGCAAAGGCGAATCCCGTAAAATGGTGCAGGGCGGCGGCGTACAAATCAATAAACAAAAGGTAGAAGGGCTTGAAGCCAAAATTGAACCGGCAATGCTGATGCATGGGAAATACCTGTTGGTACAAAAAGGAAAAAAGAATTATTTTCTTTTGATTGCAGAGTAAACTTCGTCCTTTTAAAATTATCAGGGATCTAAAAAGAGCTTTTTCATGATCAGGGAAAGCGCTTCTTTAATATTGCAATTTCCGGAGCGTGGGTGCTTTCCACCAGGCAATCAATACCACCAACAAAGTCATGCTGCCACCAAAAACCACAGAAGGTACGGTGCCCATAGCCCTTGCTGCAATGCCACTTTCAAATTGCCCGAGTTCATTGCTGCTGTTGATAAACATGCTGTTTACAGAACTTACCCTTCCCCGCATATCATCCGGTACATACATCTGCAGAATGGTGGAGCGAACGAGGATACTAACAGAATCAAAAACGCCGCTAAAAAACAGGGCTGCAAAAGAAAGGATATAGCTTTTGGATACAGCAAAGACTAATATACAGATCCCGAAAAGTGCCACACAACGCAACATGATCTTTCCCTGATTTCCCTTGAGTGGATAACGGTTCAGCAGAAAAAGCATAAGAACAGTTCCAATACCCTGTGCTGCTTTCAGCGCACCCATTCCCGAAGCATCCACATGCAGAATGTCTTTGGCAAATACCGGTAGCATAGCAGTAGCTCCACCAAACAATACCGCAAACATATCCACACACATTGCCCCCAATACCTCACGGGTTTTTACCACAAACCGGAGTCCGTTTTTGACACTCTCCCAGGTGCGTTGCCCTAGGGCGGTATGTTGTACCGGTAAGCCCGGAATCCGGCTTATGAGCAGGATGGCAAGAGTAACCATCCCTACCGAAAGTAAAAACATAGACGACACACCTATTATTGCTATCAGGATGCCTCCAAGAACAGGACCCACGACAGAAGCGGTTTGCCAGGTAGTTGTACTAAGCGTGATGGCTTTAGGAAGGTCCTTTTTTTCAACCAATTGAGCAACGATAGCCTGAAAGGTCGGGCCGGTAAAAGCACGGAAAATACCGGTGCAAAAAATAATGAAATAGATCCCGATTTCAACCACTTTGCCCGGGAATTGAGCTGCAAAGTAACTCCCGGTAACCAAAGAAAGGGCTGCAACAGCAAGCCAATAAGCGGCCATTCCCCTGCGTAAAAGTTTGCGTTTATCGCTTCGGTCAACCGTATGTCCGGCAAATAAAGAAAGACTGATTGCAGGTACAACCTCACTAAGTCCCACCCATCCAAGGGCAAGCGGGTTGCCGGTGAGTTCATACAAAAACCAACCAACCCCAACATTTACCATTTGCAGCGCCATGATAAAAAAGAAACGGCTTCCCAAAAAAAAGGGGAGCAATGGATACTGTCTGAAGAATTGTTTGCTGATCATAAATGCCCGGCGAAGGTAAACGCTGCCGTATTACGTTTTAATACCCCGTATGTTTTGCCCTGCATAAGATATATCTTTACGAAAAGCAGG
>JBGSNV010000166.1:0-5125 GCA_041739485.1 Chitinophagaceae bacterium | reverse complement strand
TCATGTTGTTGCTGTTGGTATTATTAGTTTAGCTTCTTCAAAAATATCAGAGATTGAGGGTTTATCTGAAGCTTTGGCCGAAAAACAACCGTTAGGAGAGTATGCGGTGTCAAACCATAGCCACAGTATTGGGCATATAACTGGTCTGGAATCAGCACTAGGTAGTTATGCCCCCGGTACGCATACTCACACCACTGGGCAAGTGGCCGGGCTTGATTCGGCTCTTGCAGGTAAGGCGAATACGAGCCACCAACATTCGTTTTACGACATTACGGATATCTTCGAGTTATTTCTGCAACCCGGAACCGGGGAATATATATGGGCGGAAAAGGTCCATCAGCACCAAACTTCCGACATCATAAACCTTGACTTTTTTTTAGGCACAAAGCAAAACTTAAAACTTGCACTGACAAACTTTTCGAGAATAATTATGCCGGGATCAACTCCGATCGGTACGGTTGTTTTTGACACTAATTGGAAGTGCGACTTTACGTGGACAGGTACCAATTGGATTCAGGCTTCCATATCGTTTGTTTCTTCAATTGCAGAGGCCGACTTACTACCGAATAAGGTTCCGGGGTACCGCGTATACATTACAAGTATTGGCAAAACGGCCACATTCACAACTTATTGGAGTTACCAAGACGTTTACGAAATTCCCCTTACCGTTGACGTCCCATGCACTTCCTCAAATACTTATTTCACCGGACTTTCGGTTGAATTAACTCAAGGATTATATGTTATAACAGGACAAGTTTCAATGAAAGCTGACTTGAATATTAACGAATCTTTCTGCCGAATAATTGACAACTTGAACGTTGTTCACTCTTCCGGACATCAATACCCGCTCAATGGCCAAAGTCGAAGCAATTCAACAACAATTGTTGCAACAATTACCGTCCCCCTTTCAGGCTTGACATTAAGGCTTCAGGGAGCAGGTGGAAACGGTAATGCCGTTATTTCGGCTACAAACCGGGCGGGAGATGGAAGGGCGACAAAATTTATTATTGACAGAAAACTTTAAATAATATGGCAAGAATTACATACGACACAACGGTTACCATTCAACTCGCTGAAGACCTTGAAACGGGACGGCCGGCAAGGCTATTGCTGAAGGGACATTCGGCCACCAGGGAAACCCTTTCAATTGTATGGGTGTACCAAATAAAGGCCGTTGCCGGGAATTGGATTGACCGGGTTGAATTGGTTCAACTATCCGAGCCGGACGACCTTATCCTATACCCTTCGATGGAGGCAATCAACAACACTGAATTGCAATTAAGAAATACAATCGAGCCTGCAACTTACGACACAGAGGGGTTACTGCTCACTCCTGCAGTCATGCAAGATTTGGACTATTATGTTGAACTTGAATTTTTGTGGATGCTTTTGTCAGAAAAGATTCAAGGTTTTAAGGAATTGTTAACTGACGCCGGGGAACGCTTTGCTTTAAGGAAAAATTTTAAAGGACCTATTTAATTTTTCTTTCCAAATTACTCAAACCAAATTAGGCCGTTTCGTTTTAAAAATCAGGCCGTTTGGTTTTTGCGATTTGGGTCGCATTCAGACTTTGCAATTATACTCCAAAAGAATCGACTACCTGTAAACCTTCAATATTTTTAAAGTCTTTTGTATTACGTGATATGAGTACCAAATCATAAGCCAGTGAAGTAGCTGCAATGATGGCATCCGGCAGTTTGGTTTTGTGCTGCTGCATGATGGCAATGGTTCTGTTTACTATATCGGCATTTATGCTGTCGTAAACGGTGCAGATGCCTACAAAAGCTTCGAGGTTCAGTTTTTCCTGATTTGGTATTTTGGCACTTGCAAAAAGTTCAATATGAGTAATAACTGAAATATTTGGCTCTATGCCTGATAATTGCTTCCTGGCATTTTCCGGGAGCTTCGAGTTACAAAAGTCTATGACGGAATTGGTATCTAAGAGGTACATCTTTAAAACTGTTTATTAAGTCTCTCCTCCCAACTGTTCTTGCTCTCTTCAACACTTTTATGGAGTTCTGCGGCGGTGTCATCGCTGATGGTTCCCCAAAAATCAGCCATTGTTTTCTTTGGGATGGTAGTTTTTTCTTCGGCCACTTCGTCAAGGGCGTACATGAGTATCTCTACTTTTTTCCCAATGTAATTATCGGGTATTGACAGGTTGTAAGTATTTTTTTTGGGTATGGTAATTGTCTTAATCATGTATAAGTTTTTTTGAAATTAAAATCAGGAAAAATGTTTGAGCCTTTATTTACAAATCGGAATATAAATCAAGGTAAACAAAAGACAAACCAAAGATTGAAAAAATTTTATCGGATAGGTTCCTGTAAAAATCCTGCCATTTGATAAAAGCTCTTTAGACTTTTCCCGAATTTCATATGTGTATTTTTAGTTTTAACCACCTGCGGTGGTATTTTAAATTTGTCATATGGAATCTCCTGATACTCATGCGGGCTGGGTGTTACGTTGCTCGTGGAGATTTCATGTGTATATTTTTTTAGTGCGCTGGCTAAAGCCAGCTATTTTTAATTACTACATGGATCCGAACGTTCGGATCCCCAATATTCATCCGTGCTGGGTGTATGGCAGTTCGTGGGGATTTCATATGTACTCTATTTAAACAAATATTTCTTTAAATTCAAAGTTATGAAATAAAGTAGTTAAGTTAAGGCCAAATGTATTAGGTCTGTCAAGAAGCGAGCCTCAAGCACCAAAGTCTATAATAATAAGCGTATGCGCTGAATAGTCTTGCCTCCATCCTTATCAGATTATTCCGGGCGCTGGATTTCAGCAGCAGGCAGGTCACCTGTGACAGGGTAAATAAACCGGTCTGTGACCGGGCCTTGTAAAGCCTACGCTTTGGTACGTGCTTTCTGTGTCGGTGTGCCGTGTCTCCCGTACCACCTCCCAAACCCAACACACCGCCCACCACAGCTTACGTAGTGCCGGTGATTATGTGGCAAGGCAGTAACGCTGCAATCCTGCAAACAGGCTAATGAAAGCGTATTTTAAATAAAAACAGGGAAACCGGGCAACATTGTTTAATTAAGATAGCTGGATGGGAAATGGAACGGACGCCTCAAGTGCTTACGACCTGGATAGAAATATTCGTCAAATGCAGCTATGGAGCTGGACGGCCTCTAATGTCTCCGATAGGAATTCCTGAATATAGCAGCCGGAATTGCCATCCGGAGCCCCCGGCACAGCCACAGCGTTAGCAAGCGGGCAAGTGGAATGGCGTTTTCGGGCTATGGAAAAATAATGGTCTAAAAATAGTATCAGCATCTATGCATAAAACAGCGGCTCGAAAAAAAGGAGCGGTGGAGTATGTACAAAGCTGCTGGGTATATTATTAGCAGCACAAAGCCCGGGTTTCATCCATGGCAGTTACTATCGATCAAATCCTACGCAGGGTAGTGGGAGAGGACAGGCAAGGGACTAATACCTGCGTTCGTATGCGATCTATACCGCAAAAGGGTCAATAATCGTGAGTCCCTGAATGCTTTTAAAATCACTGACATTGCGACTTATCAAAGTAAGGCCGTAAATAATTGCGGTGGCTGCAATGATGGCATCGGGCAGTTTTATCTTGTGTGCTTTGCGTATGTCGGCTGTCTTTAGCTTTATAGGCTGTTCCAGCTCTATTACAAGGGCATCACTTATAAAGCTTTGCAACACCTGCAAGTCCTTTGCGGTGGCAGTTTTCCAGCATAGCAGTTCAATTTCTGTAATTGCGGAAATTACCGGCTGCTCATCTTTAAGCAGTTCGTCAATAAATTTTTCGGCGTTTGGTGGGAACTGCTGCTGTAGGTAATAAATGGCGGTGTTGGTGTCCCATAGGTGCTTTACTCCCATCCGTTGCGTAGTTCGTTTAGCTGTTTATCAATGTCTGTTAAAGGTTGTTTGGCCATAGCTCCCTTATGCTTGGAGGCCCAGTTTATTGCGGTAGGTTCCTTTTTTTCTTTACGTACATGAATGAGCTGTAGTAATTCCAGATCCTGCAAAAGCCTTAATGCCTTAGAGTTTAATATATCAACGGTTACTGTTTGCATGATGGATAGACTCTTATTTGATTATTATGAAAGCTTTACGAAGTTAAAGATCTACAGGATTTTTTCAAAATAGTTTTTATGTCAAAACCTTTCAAGATAATAATAGTATCCCACCCCTTGCCTTTTTTCCCATGGAGCCACTTTTACGTGGTCTCTGCGACCGTAGAGATGAACCGCATTCCATGGTTAAAATAAAAGTAGTCGTCAATAAAACTGCCGCATTGTTAATAGTGGCTGATTTGCGTTACGATGGATATCCCTTTTTGCCGGTACAAGTTTTAATTCGGAGCCCCCGGCACAGGCGCAGCGTTAGCAAGCGGGCAAGTGCAATGGCGTTTTCGGGCAATGGGAAAACAATACGCCTAAAAATAATAATAGCATCTATGCGTACAACAGCGGCCCGAAAAAAAGGAATGGTGGAGTAAGTACAAAGCCGTGGGTAACATGATTAGCAGCACAAAGCCCGGTTTATCCATGCCGGTATCACGAACGACACTATGCCCAACCCTACGCAGTTTGGTGTGAGAGGGCAAACAGGGGACTAATACCTGCCTTCCTGATCAATTTACTTAACCCACCAAAATCGTTAAAGAAAACTTAGGAATGATTTTTTTTTCTATCCGATAAATCCAAGATGAATAGCAGCCCGTACCTGATGCATTCAATTCACACAAAAACAAAAATAGAGTTATGAAAAAGAACACAAGATCTTTCCTTATGGGAATTTTAGCAGTTGGTATTTCTTTAAGCGCTTCTGCACAAAAGACCGTAATGGTAGGTGGCGCCGCCATGTATCCTACAAAAAACATCGTTGAAAACGCTGTTAATTCCAAAGACCACACCACACTCGTAGCAGCTGTAAAAGCAGCCGGATTGGTAGAGACTTTACAGAGCGACGGGCCCTTTACTGTATTTGCTCCCGTAAACGAAGCTTTTGCAGCCCTTCCCGAAGGTACCGTTCCTACTTTGCTGAAGCCGGAAAACAAAGGAACCCTTACCGGAATTCTTACTTACCATGTAGTTGCCGGTCGTATAGACAGCAAGTCATTGGTAGATATGATTAAAAAAGCAGG
>JBGSNV010000129.1:0-12742 GCA_041739485.1 Chitinophagaceae bacterium | reverse complement strand
GGTGGTCAGCACCGCTTGCTAAAACAATGTTTGAACTGTTGATCCCCAATGACTTTAAAGAACAGGTAAAACGACAAAGCAATATCAACTGGATCATTGATAAATACGCTGCTGCCTTTCCCTGGGAGCTGTTGCAATCGTCCTCCGGCAAGGCGCTCCCGTTGTGTGTACATGCAGGTATGATCCGTCAGTTGGCCACCCGTAATTATCGTTTACGCATACAACCTGTTGGGGAACGTTCCGCATTAGTAGTTGCAGACCCCGATCTGGAAAAAACATTCAGTCAGTTGCCAGGTGCACTTGCTGAAGGCAAAAAGGTAAACGATATGCTTACCGCTCAGAACTATCAAACAAATACCTGTTTTGGCAGCAAGGCTTCCGAAATATATCTGGCACTTTTCAGTCAGAATTACCGGATCGTTCACCTGGCCGGACATGGATTATACAATGCAAAAAATCCGGCTGCCTCAGGAATGCTCATCGGAAAAAATGCGTTTCTTACCACGGCCGAACTTTCGCAAATGAGTACGACCCCGGAGCTCGTTTTTGTAAACTGTTGTTACCTTGGACAGATAGATTCCAAAAACGATAACCTGATGCAGGAGCGCTATAAACTCGCTGCCAACATCGGAGTGCAACTGATCGAAAACGGGGTAAAAGCTGTGGTGGTTGCGGGTTGGGCTGTAGATGATACTGCGGCACTTGACTTTTCCACGCATTTTTACAATGCCATGTTTGCGGGAAGCTGCTTTGGGGATGCCGTAAAAAAAGCACGGAAAAAAATATTCGAAGATCATGGCCACCGCAACAACACCTGGGGCGCTTATCAGTGTTATGGCGATCCTTTTTACCGGCTTGAAAGAGAAGAGTACAGGGAGCAGGAGCAGTTTGATTTTGTGATATCGGAAGAAGCCGAAATACAACTTGCCAACATTGCTTACGGACTGAATACCGGAGGCAGCGGACAAACCGAATGGGTTCGTCAATCGGTTGAAAAAATATCGAAGGCTATAGACCGGGCCGATCTCCGCAATGCAAAAATCACCGAGCGGGAGGCATCTATTTATGCTGCCATTCAGGATTACAAAAAAGCCGACGAGATTTTCGAATCCTTGAAAAAAAGCAAAAAAGCAGACTTCGCTTTTACTTCTATGGAACAACATTGCAATATACGAACCAAGTTGGTAGCACAGGAGATGGCAAAGGAAGGCATGGAATGGGCCACTAAAAGGATGCAGCATGTCATCAGCGACTTAAACGCCCTGCTACAGTTTGGGGAAACTCCGGAAAGATTGAGTCTTGCAGGAAGCGCCTGGAAAAGGATGCTCTTGCTTGCTTCGCTTAAAAAAGATAAAATAGAGACCATTGAAAAAGCTGCGACTTATTACAGCAAGGCCTGGGAAGTTTCTAAGGAAACCGATCCGTATCCGCTAAACAACTGGCTTCAGTTGCAAACGGTACTCCTGTATGAATCTTTTGGAAGAAAACAAAAAGTGACTTTACCGGAAAAAACCAAAGAATGGCTGGAAAAAGAAATCGGGAAAGCCAAAGCGGTACGTAGCGGTAAAATGCTTTTCTGGCAAATGGCAACTTTTCCCAACCTGTTGCTTACCAAATGGTTTGCCGGACTGAAAGGGGTAACCTTGAAAGAAGTACAAGCAGCCTACGCCGAGTTGTGGCAGCAGGCAGGACATCAGGGCAATAAGCAGGCGGAAATTGAACATATCGGACTTTTGGAAAATGCCATGGAAGTATGCAGCAATCCCGAGGGGAAAAAGATGACGGAACAGATCCGGGAATTCCGGAACTTTCTGATCGGACTAAAAACTTCGGGATAAGTATTCCTGCAGTTTACCTGCCGAATATGAAAGCAGCCTTTCAGGAAAAAGATCTGCCTCCTCACCACCCGGGGAAATGGTTTTATTAGTCAATAAAGCATGCATATCCTCTGATGTAAATACAGTTGTTGTATCCCGGGCTGCCTGCAAAAGATAGATTAAAAGTGCTTTTTTATCCTCCGGCAAATTATGTTGTTGTATTTGTGCAAGCAAAAGGTTTAGTGCTGACAGAGATTCCAAAAGCTGACCATCACAAAAGCATTCAAGCACATACAATACACTCAGTGATTTTGCCAGAACTTCCTGCCTTGAAGAACGTTCAATAGTTTGCTCCCAATCCGCTTCCTTCAGAAAAACAGGCGGGGCCTCAGCAATATCCAGATAATATGCTTCAAACAAGGTCTTTGCCATGCCTTCTAAAAAAGTGCTATCCTCCCTTAACTTACCAATCCAATGCCATTGTTCATCAGGCGACCATTGCTCCCATCCGGAAGCAGATTTCAAAACGAAATCAGCCGCAGTTTCAATTTGTACCATGTCCTTTTCCTGTTCCCGATGAGAAAGCATACTGAAAGGGACAAAATTTGCCCTTGTAATCCTTTGAAGATCCCGAAAAGGCTGAGAAACTTTCCAGGTACAATTGGCAAAACGGCAAAATAACTCCCGCTCTTTACCGGAAAGATTTTTAGTTTGAATTGCGTTTAATACCTCAAAGGGAGACCGATTACCCGTCTGAATGAAAAAGCCAAGCCCTCCGACCAAACCAAAAAATCCTGGCAAATTGACTGCCATTTGCTCTTTCGCTTTACTATACAAAATGGGCTCCTGTCTCAGTTCTCCGGGAAAAACACCCGCTTCAGAAACGACTGAACTTCCCCAAATTTCCGCTATCGATTCGGATTGGAGCATCTCCTTAAAATAAGTGTTGACTTGCATCCTTTGAACTTAATCGTTGCAAATTATCCCTTTTCCGGGTTTTGACTTTCATGAAATAATATTTATATTGGAAAAAACAAAATAATTACACCTTTTCAATACTATTTATATGAATGAAAACACCCCCGAAACTGCAGCCCCGGATTATGTTGGAGCTATGATAAATTTGTACAACCAATCGCTTGGAAGTCTGCAGATTCAGGATTTGCAGCAGGTAACCGTTGAACTACAGCAAGGCCGATCCTTATACAAACAGGCAGAAAACAGACCGGATCAGGATCCACAAATCCTGGGGCTCCTGAAGGTTTATCTGTTCAATATTCAGGCGATCTATCAATTACTGAAAGCAACATTCTCCAAAATGGAAGAAAAATTTCAGCAGGCGTACAAAGAGCTACAGCATGGGATTCAGGTATGTGATGAAGGGCAACTTTTGCTCCATGAACTTGAAGGGGACCCTGATGACGAATGGCAGCAATTTTTACATGTAATGAAATTCATGTTTACCTATATGAATTGCGCCTGCGCTGCGGAGTCTGTTGAAATAGATTACGAACGAAAAGTAGAGGAGGGTATTTGGGTGAGTCTTGTGGAAACCCTGAGGCAGTCTGCCACTATCTACCGACGGATCAACGATGTAGAAATTTCTTTTACCAATGAAAATCCGGTAATCCTCGGATTGATCAAACAACTGAACAGAATTGCTTCCACCAAAGAAGACAAAGCAGATAAACTCGACAGGGAAAGTCATTCACTGAGGCATCTTCCTATTAAAAGTAAAACGATTTTTTTAATACATGGTCATGAAGAAGGGTTGCTGAGGGAACTGCGGGATTTACTCGAGAAAAAACTCAACCTTGACTGTGTCATCATGAAAGAAGAAAGCAATAAAGGTGATTCAGTTATCGAGAAATTTGAACGGACTGCTAAAGATTGCGGCTATGCCTTTGCAATTCTTTCGCCGGATGATGTGGTAGAAAACAACGGGAAAACCTATTTTCAGGCAAGACCCAATGTGCTGTTTGAAATGGGATGGTTCTTTGGGAGATATGGAAGGAAGAATTTATGCATCATCAAACATGAAGACACCAAAATGCCGTCGGACCTCGATGGGATAATCAGTTTGGAATATGGTAAAAATATAGCAAGTATTTATCTGGAGATGGAAAAGGAGTTGAAGGCTGTAGGTTTTATAGATTGATTGCTGCAAAAAATTTAGAGTATATTCATATTTTATACTATATTTAATCTTTGTAATGTGATTGAATTCCTTGAGTCACTGGTATATACCCGGGTATTTTCCCCTTGGTCATTAAAGGCTCCTAAGTTTTTTGCCTGTTAACCAAATTAAATGGATAAGCAACTCATTGGCAGCTATTACCTCGACTTGAAAACGCTGATTACAAGTGCCTTCCTCGGAGTTGTATCTTTTCAAATTATTGCTCCCACAGGTTGGGACTATCTCTACAGATACCTTCGGATAGACCTCAATGCAGCCTACCTGATTTTTATCCTGCTGTATTTTATTGTCGTTCCGGTTGGGTTTCTGTTTTGGTTCCGTTATTTTAAAAATACCATACAAATTATTCTCCCCCCTTTTACCGGAGAAAAAGGAATGGATAAAAACGGTACTATTTTTCTGAATCTTATACAGGGAAGCTTGGTTACCCTTGTTGTTCTTCATATCCTGATTGCTTTTTTCGATCTGCCCGTCTCCAGTTGGCTGCTTCCCATATTTGTTGGATTTTGTACCCTCGCAACCACGCTGATTCTGCTTTCCTTTTCTTTTGGTAAAAAGCTCATAACCGCATCGGGATTGCAAGAGAACCGGGATTGGAAAATCGTATATAGAAAATCAAAATTACTCTCCATTACGGCTTATGCTTTTATCGGACTATTTGGTTTATACTACTGCTACATTACTCCAAAAATCATCTATCAGGAAGCAAATTCAGAGATCTTTAAAGATGAATTGAATTACTCCATTAAATTAATAGAACAAAAAAGAAGATTGGATACGCTACAAAACCGCATGGCAAATTTCAACCGGCAAAATGTGGCAATGGAAGCAATCAGTAAAATCAGAGAACAGAACATCATTGTCGTTCCCTGTCCGGATAGTATCAATTTTGCCAAAATCCTTCAAGACTCCATCATTGATGAAGGTCTGAAACTCTATCAGTTCCTTAGCATTTATAACTATAAAAAAAATGCTTATGGCTACAATTTAAGAATGGATGCTCCGGGTAAAAACAAGAATGCTTCTTCTGAAATATCGAACACAAACAGGGTCACAGACAGCCTGAAAAGAAGAGACTCGGCGCTGTTTAAGCGGATTGAAATGCAGAATGAAAGAATCATTGCGGGAATGAATCTGATTGACAGCAAGTACGATGTTACCCTTGATGAGCAAGGATTCCGTTGCGATACCAATACCACAAGAAGAGGGCTTTTATCTGCTACCATTATTGGAGAAAGCAATCTGGAAATTCAATCACTGGCACAGAAATTTTTCGGTCCGCATTTGCGAAATATACAATCCTGGGGCGTCCCCTTCTTTCTTTTTTTACTGATGATCATGCTGTCCCTTCATCAATACCTGAAACTGAATCTTGAAATCGCCAACTGGCAGTATAAAGCCCTTCAGTTTGCCAAAAAGAAAAATCAAAATGTACCGGAAGAGCTGATTGCTTTAAAAGAGAAAACAGTTCAGGAATTACAGGAGCCTTCTAAAAACCTTTGGTTGATTATAACAATTGGCATCTGGCTGCTGATTCCCCTGATAAAACCGATTGCAGATTCGGATATTAATATCGAATCCCCTTTCAAAGGATTTACCCTTTTTCAAAAAGGGGTACCGGGAGTTACCCAAACCGAAGAGGATAAGGACAAAAGCGGAGACAAAAAGCAAGTATCCATTTTAGGCAGGATCGATAGCATTATTATAAAAAATAATACGACCTATCAACTACCGGATTCCCTATTTGACAGATTGAAAACGATAGAAGAGAAAGCCAACAGGGCCAATGAAAAACTCGATAATATTTACTGATATGTGTAAAAGGATCTATCTATTTTTAATCGGTGGCATAGCTCTGTTTTCTGCCTTTTCAGGCATTGCACAGCCTGTCGCAATGGCAAATCCGGATGCTGTGAAACTCGCCTGTTTACAGGAACAATTGGATAAAAACGATGCACTTTCCCTCGATACCTTATCCGTTATCTTGTCAAATCTTTCCCGGGAAAAAGGGTCTGAAACTGGTTCTCAAGGAAGTAAAAATCAAAAAGATCTCGATAGCCTATTGTTCCGGCTAAAACTGCTCGATACCTCTACCCAAAAAACCTGCCTGAACGATTTGGTTCAGCATGCTTTTCATGGTTCTTACCGCAATCATCTCGAAGCGCTTGAACTTCTGATCACAGAAATGAAGCAATTACAATCAAGGAATACAGCAATTCAGTTTGTCAATTATAAAAATGCTTATTACAACCTGCTTCGAAGTAAATCTCAATTAACGGCCGAGGTATCGCAATACTTCAATTTGATGGAAACCCGGATTACCAACAACAGATTAATCAATGCGCTGAGAGACTCCATTATTATTGTAGACGGCATTGTAGACGGGGTAAAAGGCACTGCCGAAAACAGCCAACTGATCATTCAGAAAGTGGATACCTCTACCTACAAAATCGATAAAAATTTATCAACTGCCTACTCCCCCTATTTTCCGGTTTCCCAAAAAGCGCTTAGCAAAACCAAGGCCGATAAAAGCGATCGCATCAGATCGGTTGGCGACCTGATGCTCTACGATGCCCGGCGCAATAATTGGTGGCGGGCCATACTGGGTGGTGCTGCCGGTGGTATTTTAGCAGGTGTGGCTATCGGACTGTTTAAATAAATCATGCTTATTATTGAGCATTTTCCTTGAATTGGAGGCGCCCTTACGTTAAAGCGAGGTTGTATTTAGACAAAATTATCCGATGCACCTTATCCTTATTATCTTTGCAATTCAGTTAATTTTAATATTTAATATCTGAAAGGTTGACCGGGAGGAATCCTGCGTAAGCCAAATATAAAATTTGAAATAATAAATCTTCATTAGTTATGCCAGGATTTGAACTATGGGGCGACGAAGAACGCAAAGAAGTAAATGATGTGCTGGAAACCGGCGTATTGATGCGTTATGGTTTTGATGGTCCCCGCAAAGGCCAATGGAAAGCCATTGAACTGGAAAAAGCAATTACCGAAGTTTTCGGCTGCAATTATGCTCAATTAACAAGCAGCGGTACTGCTGCCCTAACCACCGTTATGACAGCGATGGGGATTGGTCAGGGAGATGAGGTCATCATGCCTTCCTTCACTTTTGTAGCAAGCTTTGAAGCGGTGTTGAGTATTGGGGCAATTCCGGTTTTGGTGGATGTGGATGAAACCCTTACACTTGCTCCGGCTGCTGTGGAAGCCGCAGTCACCCCACGCACGAAATGCGTGATGCCGGTGCATATGTGTGGCAGCATGGCAAGGCTTGATGAACTGAAAGCGATTTGCAAAACACACAACCTGCTTTTGCTCGAAGATGCCTGCCAAAGTATCGGTGGCACTTACAAGGGTCAGAAGCTAGGTACGATCGGAGACGCCGGCACCTTTAGTTTTGATTATGTAAAAACCATTACCTGTGGCGAAGGCGGTGTGATCATGACCAACAGCAAGGATATTTACGAAAAAAGTGATGGGTATACCGATCACGGACACGACCACAAAGGCGTAGACCGCGGTGCAGACCTGCATCCGTTTGTCGGTTATAATTTTCGCATCAGCGAATTGAATGCTGCGGTTGGGGTGGCGCAAATAAAAAAGCTGGATTATATTCTTGCTACGCAGCGCAAAAATAATCAGTTGCTCCGGGCGCATCTTGAAACGATTCCCGAAATTACCTTCCGTGAAATACCGGACCCTGCCGGAGACAATGCCGCATTCCTGAGTTGGTTTTTACCCACTACGGAGCTCACACAGGATGTGGTGGACGAAATGAAAGCCCAAGGGGTTCTCGCTGGTAGCTTTTACTGGTTTGTCAACAACTGGCACTATATCAGCAAATGGGATCATCTGAAAAATGCTACAACGCTCAACAACATCAGCGATTTGCAGCGGGAAGCATTGATTGCCCTGAAAACGCAGGATTTCAGCGTGAGTGATGCCATAATGGGACGTTGTGTAAGCACAGCCATCAGTTTACTTTGGACCGAAGAACAAATTGCGGAAAAAGGTAAAAAGATGGTAGAAATTATCAGCAATGTATTGGCGAAGCATTCAGTGAGTGCCTGAGTCTTTTTAATTCTAAGAAATATAAATATGTTATACATTAGCCTGCAAGAATTGCAGGCTAATGTATAACATATTTATTCCCCTCAAATCAAATTTGGCAGAACCAATGTGTACGATGTTTTATGCTTTTTCACCATGAAGCATGGAACAAATCACGACCTACCTAATGCAATCCTATACTTTAGGGTAAATTCTACACTGGCTTTTCTATGAAATACTTTTTACTTTTTTTTACATCAGTTTATGGGTTTTCAGCTTGTACTTCGGATACCCAAAAAGTGGCTATCCCTTATTCGGCAACACCGGTAACAGAAGCAAGGATTTTTGCCCCCGATCTCATTTCTACCAAAGAAAACAGTGAATTCTACATCCATTTTTCACCGGATGGATTAACTGCCTATTTTTCCCGGCGGGCACCTGAGGAAAAGCAAAAAATTTACGCAAGTACCTTCGAGGAGGGTCAATGGTCGGTGCCTGAATTACAGGCCTTTTCTACCGACCGGGACGAAACACCCTTTATCACGTCGGATGGAAAAAGATTCTTTTTTGGCTCGGAAAGACCCATTCCCGGCAAACCGAATCTTGGAAATTTTGATATGAACGTATGGGTAATGGAAAAAGAAACAACTGGTTGGGGTGAGCCCACGCCCCTGCCCGAACCCATTAATGAGGTACAGCAGGCTGGAGAGGAATGGCCTTCTTCCAATAACAACCTGTTCAATTCTATTGATGACCGCACCTTTTATTTTACCACTATGAAAAGGGGCGAAAAGGCCATTCAGCTATACACAACCGAATGGGATGGCAGGCAATTTTCAACCCCGGAAAAAATAACAGGCTTGTTCGAAGATCCTAAATACTGGATTAACTCAGCCACCCTGTCTCCGAACGGAAAATTTCTTGTTTTCAATTCATTTGGCATTCCTGATGCAGGTGGAGGAGAAGACATTTTTGTTTCGCATAAAACAGATAAAGGGTGGAGTCTTGCAAAGCCCGTTGGTAATAAAGTAAATACGGAGCATGAAGAAGGAAGTCCTTCTTTTTCAAGAGATGGCCGATACTTTTTCTTTACAAGAACTGAAAAAATATCAGCAGATACTTATGGGGAGTCGGACATATATTTCATTGAAACAGACGCATTGCAATTAGAAGCCTTATTTAAAAAATAGTGCAGGAAAATACCATTCAAAATATAGTAGCCATTTAAGATTTGACTATTTTTGAAATAACCATCCTGATCAAAATTATATGTCATTCCTCACCATTTCCGAATACAAACCAGCTTTTTCTCCCAAGGCAAAACTTGGAGTGGTTCTGGCAATTGCTGCTATTGCAATCTATAGAGGTATGCAGGAATATTTTGAACATGGGCTTAGTCCCACATTTTATCTTTTTGGCGGCTTTGCGTTGATCGCCACTATCCTGGAATGGAAGCATTACAACAAGCCCCGGCAAATCATCCTCAAAATGGAAAATGGCAGATTGGAGTATGACCATTTATTTACCAACGAAAAACATACTGTTTATCAGTCTAGAACGCAATGGATACAGATTAAGAGCGGCATGATTCAGTTTTTTAGTGAGAACAGCTTTTCCACTAAAATACCGCTGAAGTCTTTTAGTGAAGGGCAAATAGCTGAAATATTGCAGGAAATAGCCACCTGGAATATCAAAACCATTACGCATGAAGAGAAAGGAAAGGACATATTACCCGCCTGCTGATGAATAGGAAATGATTCGATAAATCGAATTGCATTTGAATATCAACTGAGTTTAGCCCCTTTAAACTAAATCCTTTTTCAGGATTAACCCTTTTGATCTACCGATTATAAATTTCCTTTTACCTTAGCCTGCACCTTTCAGGGTAAATTCAAAAAATTATGATCAGGACTTTGCTTTCTATCTCATGTATTTTCATTTTTTCCATCACAGTTTGGAGTCAGGAGAATCATTCAGCCAATGAACACATGAACCAACAGTCCTTCGAGGAATTGGTAAAGGCATTCAACAGTCCGGGGCGCGATTTCTGGCAAAAACCCGATGAAATCTTCAAGCTGCTTGGACCTATGAAGGGGAAAAAAGTGGTGGATATCGGCTGCGGTGCGGGTTATTTTTCTTTTCGGTTTGCCGACTCCGGAGCCACCGTTATTGCTGCTGATATTGATGATCGTTTTTTGGGATATATAGACAGTGTAAGGGAAGCGAGGAAGATCTCTGTCAAAAAAATACAAACCCGGAAACTTCCACCCAACGACCCGATGATGGAGAAACGGGAAGCAGATATTGTTTTTATTGTAAACACCTATCATCACCTGGAAGACCGGGTCAATTATCTAAAGAAGATTAAAACCGGACTAAGGTCAAATGGTTTTGTAGTGATCATCGACTACTTCAATAAAGAGCTCCCGATTGGCCCTCCGGTGGCCATGAAACAATCAGCCGACGATATTACCCGCGATCTGAAACTCGCCGGATTTTCTTTTTTTAAAACCGACGATAAAACCTTACCGTACCAATACATCGTACTGTCATTATAAATGATACCCTGTCCTGAATGCAGTTCACACCTGATAACCGGCTGCTGTTGAGGTAAATAGGTTTGTTCTGATTTTAAAATAAAAGGTACATTGCCTGTATGAATTCGATCTACCTATTTATTTTTCTGAGTATGAGTCTTTCCGCAATGGCGCAGCAAAAGCCCGCTTTTATCCTGTACGATGCCAAGGGCAAGCCCGTTGGATACGAAAAAATGCTGAAAGCACTTTCGGAGCAGGATATCGTTCTTTTTGGCGAGTACCACGACAATCCGATTACGCATTGGCTGCAACTGACAGTTACCAAAGATCTGTATGCAAAAAGAGCCCTTGTATTAGGAGCAGAAATGTTTGAGCAGGATAATCAGGAGCCCCTGAATCAATATCTTGCCGGTACCCTTGACAAAAAAGGATTGGCATCCGAAGCAAGACTCTGGGATAACTATAAGACTGATTATGCCCCTTTGGTGGATTTTGCCAAAGAAAAAAAGCTGACTTTTATGGCCACCAATATTCCGCGGCGGTATGCCTCTATGGTTGCAAAGGGAGGATTTGAGGTGCTTGATACGCTGTCCGACACTGAAAAAGCATGGATGACTCCGCTGCCTGTGGTTTATGATGCCACCTTACCCGGATATGTAAAGATGGTGGAAATGATGGGTGGACATGGCGGGGTAAACCTACCCAAAGCACAGGCTGTTAAAGATGCCACGATGGCGCATTTCATATTGAAAGGTTGGGAGCCCGGCAAACTCTTTATTCATTACAATGGCGCATTTCACTCCGATAACTACGATGGGATTGTGTGGTATTTGCTTCAGGCAAAGGCTGATTTAAAAATCATGACAATTACTACCGTTAGTCAAAAAGACATTACAAAACTGGAGCCGGAAAATAAAAATCTGGCTAATTTTATCATTTGTGTAGATGCTGATATGACAACGACCTATTGAGTTGATTCAATAGGTCGCTTATATTCTGGAGCAAAGCCCCTTTCAATTATTTTTTATAACCCGCTCAGGCAAATTCCCAAACTAAAAGGTCTTGCATCCGGCCCCTGACCATCCTTATAAAGATTGGTAACCTGAAAAGCACTGTAAATGGTAAAATTACCCTTACCAAAACGCAGCGTTCCGGCAAGACGTGTTGGATTCAGAAACTTCCGATCCTTTTCCTTTTCAGTATACTTGTTGCCATAAATAGATTGCCCGGAAGCACTCAGCAAGTCTTTTCCTTTGGTATAACCACTAACCATGGTACCAATTTTTACACCCAATGCTATTTTCCAGCTTTTGTCGCTATTGAGCGGATTGGCTACATAACGCAGTTCTATCGGAGCTTCAGCCCAAACCGTTGTCATTTTATATTTGCGGAAACGCTCTCTCCCTTCCACATCTACCAAAGTAGCTGCTGTAGGATTCACCGATCCTTTCAGATCAATTTGGGTGTTGTTGTAGTAAATATTGCTGCTTCCGATACCTACCCCAAATCCCACACTAAACCGGGGATCGGTTTGAAAGGGTTTATCGAGCATTAAATAAATATTCAGATGTCTGCCAATACCCTTGGTTTCCACTGTATCGGGCAGACCGAGCATGGTTTCCGTACCAAGCTGTATCATAAAATGATCGTTGGCACGATCGCCCAACTTCACTTTACTCCAATCTTTCTTTTCTTTCTTGCCTTCTTTAGAAGGTTTGTCCACTTCCTGCGACATCACTGCGGTAGAACACAACAGGGCCACCACAAATAAAAGGTTCAACTTTCTCATAAATATAAAGTGAGCTAAGGTAAAGGCTACCGGTGAAAGAATACGTTAAAAGCCCCTAAAGGCTTTTAATTTCACCAAAATTTCATTTGTAAGGAAAAAACGTTTGAAAAGCGATGGATTTGAATAGGGAAGGGCATATTCAAAAAGGGATTCCCAGATTCGGAATATAACGAAAAAATGTCCCAAAATGGGACAAAAAATTTATGCGTCACTTCTTACGGTGTCGTTAGAGAAAGGCAATAAAACCGGATAAAGCGTTATGCTCCGCATAGTTTTTATGCCTTTTTCATTTAATAACCCATGAAAAAAGCCAAACTTTACAGCGTTTTAGCGACCACGG
>JBGSNV010000079.1:0-15802 GCA_041739485.1 Chitinophagaceae bacterium | reverse complement strand
CATTGTGATAGACCCGGGACATGGTGGAATTGACGGTGGTGCAACGGGAAAACATACCCGGGAGGCTATTGTTGCGCTTCAGATAGGGTTGAAACTGCGCGAAGAACTCGCCAAAGAAATGCCTGAATTAAAAGTATTGCTTACAAGAGATAAAGATGTCCTGCCCGGAGGACTGAATGATAAGAATGCTGCTTTGCGTTGGAGAGCCAATTATGCTAATGAAAATAATGCAGATCTGTTCATTTCCATTCACCTGAATGCAAGTCCCGGTAATCAGCGCTATGAAAAAGTAAAAGTGGGCTCAAAGGAGCAAACCTATTATGCATATACCGGAAAGGGAAAATCCCGGAAAAAAATAAAGAAAACAAGAAACGTTGCAGTGTATGAAAAGCATCGCCTACCACCTTCTGTTTTTGGAACCCAGACTTATATTCTTGCCAGTGATTATTATAAAGGAAAGGTAGCAGCAGCAAGCAAAGCTGCAGTTATCATGGAGGATTTTGAGCATGGGGATGAGGAAGGTGCCGAATTGCCGGAAATGGACCCGGTAGAAGCCCGTATTCGTTCACAGCAATATGCCAAGTACTTTTTTCAGAAAAGCCTCACCCTTGCTACTTATTGCGAGGAGGAGTTTGCCAAAATCGGTCGTAAAAGTATGGGTGTATGGCAGCGCGATTGGGCAGGTGCCGCTGGTATCCACGTACTTACTGCTACCCAAATGCCGAGTATCCTGATTGAATCCGGTTTTGTAGATCATTGGGATGAAGAAGATTATCTGCGGAGTGAGGAAGGTTCTTTAGCAATGGCTAAAAGTATCGTACAAGCTTTAAAGCGTTATCGGGAAGGGCTTATGAATCCTGAAAGACTAACTACCCAAAGGTCTGTAACCAATGGAACTGAGTAGAGGATTTTAACTTAATCCATGATCTTTTTTCCGTGTAACGCAAAAGCTCAATCCTTTTTGCTTATTTTGCCATATGGCATGGAATGTTTCAAATGAAGTAAAAGTAGGTGCGGTAACTGCTATCAGTATTACATTATTGATTCTGGGTTTCAATTTCCTGAAAGGAAATAATCCTTTAAAACGGAGTCAGTATGTTTATGCTAAATTCAAGAGCATTGAAGGACTCGTTCCTTCCAATCCTGTTATTATGAATGGGTTGGTTATAGGGAGTGTTTACAAAGCAGAGCCTGCTGACGAATATTTGACCTCCGTTTTAATTACCATCCGATTGAGTGAGACAATTAAGATTCCTAAGGATAGTAAAGCAACCATTAAAGGAAATCTTTTAAGTACGCCTGCTGTTGAAATTCAAAAAGGGAGTGCGAATGAATACCTTGCTAAAGGGGATACGCTGATCACAGAGGAATCGAGTGGTTTTTTGGGTGCGGTGCTTGAGCAACTCGGACCTACACAACAAACATTGAATAAAACTTTGCGGGAAATGGATACCCTGCTTACTTCTACCAACCGTATATTAGATGGGAAAGCACAGGACGATTTGCGACAAACACTCAGCAATCTTAACCGAATAACACTTCAGCTTGCTGAAACTTCCGTTTCCGTAAATAAACTATTACAACAACAACAGAATGCCCTGACCGAGACAATTGGAAACCTTCGGGCAACTAGCGCTCAGGTAAAAGATGGCACGCAAAACCTGCCTGTTATTACAAAGAACCTTGAAGCCACTACAAAAAAGCTGAGTGAACTTGAACTACAGGCCACTATTACCAAACTGAATACAACCCTTGAACAAATGAATGCAGCCCTGGGAAAAGTAAACGATCAAAACGGATCAGTTGGGGCTTTGCTTAATGACCGCAGGCTTTATGACAATCTTTCAAGCACCGTAAACAGCATGAATTTATTGTTGCAGGATCTCCGGCTCCATCCCAAGCGATATGTAAACGTAAGTGTCTTTGGCCGTAAAGCTAAATCAGAGCCTTTGATGCGACCTATGGATGAGGATAGCATTACACAGGAGCAAATACGGAAACAATAAACATTTTTCTTTATGCTCAAAGTTGGTATTACCGGAGGCATGGGTTCTGGAAAATCTACTGTCTCCCGCTTCTTCGGTGTACTTGGTATTCCTGTTTATTCTGCAGATGATGCCGGTAAACGACTGATGGCCACAGATCCTGATTTACAGCAACAAATTTTGCAAGCTTTTGGCAGCTCCGCTTATACCGATGGTCAGATCAACCGCGCCTTTTTGGCAGGGCAGGTATTTAAGGATAGCCAAAAACTTGCCTTATTAAATGGATTGGTTCATCCTGCAGTAATTCGAGATGGCGAAAAATGGATTCAACGGCAGCATTCTCCCTACATTTTGAAAGAAGCGGCTATTTTGTTTGAATCTGGTACTTATAAAGCATTGGACCTGATCATCGGGGTTTTTGCACCGCTGCCTTTAAGGTTGAAGCGTATTGCTAAAAGGGATGGATTGACGCAGGAACAAATCATGGAGCGGATCCAAAAACAAATGGACGAGGATGAAAAAATGAGCCGTTGTGATTTTGTTATAATCAATGACGAGACGCAGCCTGTTATTCCGCAGGTGCTTGCTTTGCACCAACAACTGTTACAGCGGAATATTTTATAAACCCCGATATAATTAAGTATTGGGCAATCCCATAAGTGAGCATGATCCAAAATCCTGCTTCAGGAATCGGGCTGTAAAACTTATTGATAGCGAGTATACTGTCTGAAATCATAAACAGTAAAGCTCCTGAAAGCATAAAGCCGGAAAAAGACTTTCTGTTTGCAAGCCATATCCTTAAACTTAAGGAAGCCATCAGGGTGATCACACAACCATAAATCATCACCGGTATTTGCAGTGTACCAAGTTTTGGCCACAAGAGAGTCAGCAATAAGCCTCCCATTGTAACGATGGATAAAGTAGCCATTAGTTTTGGCATATTCCATTGTAGGGGAAACATGCGTGCGACTTTCAGGAACGAAAGACTGTACAGGAGCTGGGTTATTAAAAAAGCGCATAGCCCTACAAGGAAGAAAAAGGGGGTCTCAGCAGAAAAAATCAGAAAAACATCTCCAAGCCAGGCAAAAAATAAGGAGGCAAATACTTTCCGGTATAAAAACAGGCTCCTGTTTTGCGGTAGCAAACAGGAAAGGAAAAAGGCTGCTAAAACCGGAATCAGTAATGGTTTGGTAAGTGTTTGTAGCCACGCTGTATCCGTTAAATGTCCAATTAAATGTAACAAGAGGATGCTACCATATAGCCGGACAATTAAGAAGGCAGATCCCTTTTTCATGTCACTCTATTTGGACATTCTTTCCAACCTTATGGGTCTTGCATAGAATTTTCGGATGGAATCCCGTTTAAAAGCAGTGTCACTTTTTACCGCATTGATGGGGATATAAAGCTGGTAAGTCAATGAATCCTTTGTTTCTAAATAGGCATCAGATCCATAGGATTTAAACAAAGCAAGTATTTTATATGCAGATGCAATGCCATCCATTTCCCTGATATATGCTTTCCAGGTAATCATCGTAGTACTGTCATTTTCCACCGGAAAGATTTCTTTGGTGGCTTCGGCTTGTTCCGGAGGGGTTGCTTTAGTAGGCGTCACCACATCTGCCTCGCTGTCAGTGTTATTTTGAAAAAGCGGAAGTACAAAGGCGACGGCAAGCCATATAAGTCCTGCCAAAATGATCAAACCAACTGCAGCTACTCCAAATTGTTTGCGTGAAACGGCATTGGCCTTGCGTTGGGCATCTGCATCGGCTACCTCCTTTCGGTTAAGGGTTGGAGTTGCTGCCCGTTCCCGTATGATTGGAGGTTTATCCGTGCCGGCTGCAAGAGGGATTTCATAATACCCTGGCAACACGGTAATAGAACCGTTATCCTTTTTTAAAAGCTTTCCTAAACCCGGGATTTCGTATGGATTCCCAATATTAACAATTTGTTTTACCTGCGATAAAAACATATCGATGTCAGAAGCAGCCAAAGGACGTATCCGTCCCTTTTGATCGGCATAAAACTCAATAAACCCTGGGTCGGTTTCTCTTTGTGGTTTATAATCGAGACTCAGCCCTTCTATTCGAATGGCTTTTTCTTTTTTTAATAACTCAGGTTCAGGAATTTGGTCCGTCATTTCAATCGTACCAAACTCGTGGAGTGTGACTTTTTTATGTTTATAAATATAAATGAGTAAAATTTGTTCAAATGTCACCTTAGATGAATTGTTGATTAGAATTGCAAATTACAATAATTTGAAGTGTGAAAATCATTTTGGTAAAAGCATCTTAAACACAAGGAGTTAATTTTAAGATTTATAACCCAACGCTTTCAGGTACTTTTGCGCTTTAAGAACAGGAATTATGCTCACTGAAAAGGAAGAAGCCTTTTTACTATATTGGGAAAAAGCAAGAACAAGGCAAAAAAAGTTCTTATATCAGCTTGGGGTAGGGCTGCCGGTCGGTCTTATTTTTGGTGTGGTAATTATAGCCAACTTTTATAGCGGATGGTATAAGCGGGCAGATATGATAGCCAATGCCCGATTTAATCCGGTTGTACTTTATGTTGCAGTGGTGATCATTGCCGTTTTTTTTGCCATTTTCTCTAAAAAATTTCAATACGATCAGCAGGAACAACGTTATCTGGAGTTAAAGCATAAAAAGAACCTTGCAGAAAAAAATAAGGATGCAGCAAATAATGGCTGAAAGTGGTCTTAGATAAAAAATTAAAAATCAAATAATCAAATCGGGAATGAAGCGTACATTTTTTTTTATCGCCATTACAGCGGTATTGTTGAGCATGGGTAGTTGTACTAAAGATAGCAATGGATGTAAAACGGTATCTGTAGATGATGAGAAAGCTGAAATTGAAGCATATGCCAGTACCAGTGGTATAACTGCAACGCGCCAAAGCAATGGCCTTTATTATCAGATTATTACGGCAGGTAGTACCAATAAGCCACTAGCTACAAGTCGTGTTTTTGTAAAATATACGGGAAAATTATTTGATGGTACTGTATTTGACAGCCAGCAAAATCCTGGTTTGACCGGTTTTCAGCTTACTACCCTGATTGAGGGTTGGAAATTAGGTATTCCACTCATTGGCAAAGGGGGTAAAATCAAACTGATTGTTCCCTCTTCGCTTGCATATGGTTGTCAGGGTTCCGGGGCTATTGCTGCCAATGAGCCGTTGTTTTTCGAAATTGAATTGGTCGACTTTTTGTAAGTCTGTTGTTTAAGATTATAAGTTAAATAAGATAGGATAGCCGGTTTCAGAACCTGCTATCCTATTTTTGCATTGAACACACTCAATATTAAACATTGTTGCTATGCCACATGAAGCTATTTCTGTTTTTGATATGTTTAAGATTGGTGTAGGACCAAGTTCGAGTCATACCCTTGGCCCATGGAAGGCCGCACAGGCGGTTATCAATGGTTTAAATAAAAAAGGACTTCTTTCTAAAATTACGCATCTCGAAGTATTGCTATATGGGAGTCTTGCCAAAACCGGGAAAGGTCATGGTACAGATATCGCGGTAATGATGGGGTTATGTGATTACCATCCCGAAACCATTGATGTGAGCACGCTAAACGATAAAATAAAAGCACTCTACGATTTCAAACAAATTCCGGTGGGTGGGGTGGGTATTCCCTTTGATCCGTCAAAAGATCTGCAGTTTTTATACACTGAGTCACTCCCTTTTCATCCCAATGCCCTTTCTTTTCTGATTACGCTAAGCACCGGAGAAAATATATGTGAAACCTGGTACTCGGTTGGGGGCGGCTTTGTGGTGCAGGAGGGAGAAACGGCTACTATGGGTTCCGCTGCGGAACGTTTGTTGCCCTTCCCTATCAATACTGCCAACGATTTGCGTCACTGGTGTTTGAAAACCGGCTTGGCCATACATGAAGTGGTATTGGAGAATGAAAACAGCATTCGGCCAGAAGGGGAAACCCTCGCCGGAGTCTGGCGGATTTGGGCTGCAATGCGGGATTGTATTTACAGGGGTTGCCACGAGCCGGGGATATTGCCGGGCGGGTTAAAAGTGCAACGCAGGGCCGCCCCGCTGAACAGAAAATTGATTGACGGCCGATCCTATCACGATTTCAACTCCTGGGTACTTCAAATAAAGCAAGGGGGCAACCATTTTAAATATACGCTCGATTGGGTAAGTTGCTTTGCACTTGCCGTCAATGAAGAAAATGCCGCCTTTGGAAGGGTGGTTACGGCTCCTACCAACGGGGCAGCCGGGGTGATTCCTGCTGTTTTAATGTATTACATTATTTTCTGCGATGGATATAGCGAAGATGCTATTACCAAATTCCTGCTTACTGCCTCCGAGATAGGTAGTATTTTTAAGAAAGGGGCTACCATTTCCGCAGCTATGGGAGGCTGTCAGGCCGAAATTGGGGTTAGCAGTGCCATGGCGGCTGCAGCACTTACCGAAAGCCTTGGCGGTACCCAAAAGCAAGCCATGATGGCGGCGGAAATTGCCATGGAGCATCACCTTGGATTAACCTGCGATCCCATTGGAGGGTTGGTTCAGGTGCCTTGTATTGAACGCAATACAATGGGTGCCATCAAGGCCATTACCGCTTCTCAACTTGCCTTGCAAGGCTCGCCCGATTATGGAGTGGTATCACTCGACAAAGTGATACAAACCATGTGGGACACTGCCAAGGATATGAATTCTAAATACAAGGAAACCGCCGATGGGGGACTTGCCTTACATATTCCGATAGCGCTTGCTGATTGCTAGGGAGCGAAGGGATAGGATCTACCAGCGAACAATTAATTTCAGGTTCACCAGTCTTGGGGTTAACCGGTTAGGAATCGCAAAGGTATTGTTTGAAAAATCTTTGATTAAGAGATAGCTGATCGTGTTATTGCGATCAAGCAGGTTGAAAACTTCAAACTGCAACCACATATTTTCCAGGCCTTTAAAAGGATGATGGCTTCTGCGTTCTGCCTTTACCGGGTTGAGCAGCTGATAACTAAAGCCAATATCTGCCCGGATATAGGAAGGAATTTCGAGCGCATTGCGGTAGCGGACACTTCCCGGAATATTGTAGGGCAGGTTGGTGCCATAAAGCAGTTGCAGGTAAACTTTAAAGTTTTTGTTGGTGGTCAGGTAGTCGCTAAAAAACATCCCGAAATTGATCCGGCGGTCAGTAGGTCGGCGGAGGTAGCCGATGTCTACCCTTTGGCTGTCTACAGCCATCTGATCTTCGGTATTGGCCGTGATCAGGTCCCCGTCTTTATTAAAATAATTTCTGAAGAAGTCATTTTGCAGATCTTCCATGGTTCGCATAATACCAATACTTACCCAGCTTTCAGCATCCTTTACCAGTTCACCGTTCAGCCTTGTTTCTATGCCATAGGCATAGGCTTTGGCACTGTTTTCACCAAAATAACGGAGCCGTACATTATCGATGTCGTATGGAACCACATCGGTCATGTTTTTGTAATAGGTTTCTGTAATCCAGTGCACAGGCCGGTTGCGCCAGCGAAAAGTATAATCAAATCCGGCACTAACCTGTGTGCTTTGCTGTGCTTTCAAATCGGTATTCACCGTGCCGTCATAACGCCGCATTTCCCGGTAAAAAGGCGGTTGACTGTACCTGCCTGCACTTGCCCGGAAAATGATATCCCGTTTCCAGTTTTGCGGAGTGAAACTCATGCCTACTCTTGGCGAAAAAATCAATTGATTGTTGAGGGTGTTGTAATTATACCGGATACCTGCCTGTAAAGTAATCCCGTTGTTTTTAGCAAACCGGATATTGTCCTGTACAAAACCGGTGAGCCGGGTAAAATTCAGATCAGAGGTACTATTCACAGATCTAAAAAGAGCAAGGGGTCCCGGATTATTAGGCAAACTAAAACCGGCACTGTCCTGAAATTCCCATTCCAGCAGTTTGTCGGCAATGCTTACCTGTTCCACGCTTTGCCCGAATTGCCAAAAATGATTTTCTCTTTCTACGGAACCACGCAACGTAACATTGGCAACCTGAACATCGAGCTGGTTGCGGGCGTATTGTAAAAATTCACCGGCACCAAGCGGGTTGGTTATGAGTCCAAAGTCAGGCGCCGATTTGTCAAAAGATCTTTCTCCAAAAAGGTAGCGGCCTGCTATATTGATGTTTTCTTCTTCGAGGTTGCGGAAATAACTTCCCATCGCTTTAAGTTTCCATCCCTTCTTAAGGGTATGCGTCGATGAAAGACCAATCATCCTTGTCCCGTAGCTGTCTTCTTCCCTGCCCGAAAAATTGATATCAAGGCCAAGATTGGCACTAAAAAAAGGCGTGAAAACCGAGGTCGTTTGCCGGCTCTCCACGGGTTCGAGTGTAAATTTGGTATTGCTCAGATTGCCCAGCACTTCCAGCAGCCAATTTGGTCGCGGTTGGTAACTGAGGCTTACCTGTAAGTCAGTACTTGAAGGAACATAATTGCCCTTGGTTTCCTGCGCACTCAGCAGGTTGTTGAGGTTGCGGTTGCGCACCCCGATGAGGTAGGTAAACTTTTTTTCCTTGTAATTACTGCCTTCCACATGTACACCCTGTTCAAGCAAGCCTGCATATGCGCTTCCGGCAAAGCGGGTGGGGCGCTTGTAGGTTACATCGAGCACGCTGCTCATTTTGTCTCCATATTTTGCCTGAAAACCCCCGTTGTAAAAATCTACATTGCGTACCAGTTCGGGGTTTATAAAACTCAATCCTTCCTGCTGACCGTTGCGAATCAGATAGGGGCGAAAAACTTCAAAATCATTGACATAAACAAGGTTCTCATCAAAGCTTCCTCCCCGCACATTGTACTGACTTGTCAATTCATTGTTGCTGCCAACAATGACTTTAATAAGGCTTTCAACACCACCAATAGGGGAGGGATTGAGGGTCGCCAATTTTGGATTGATACTTACCAGTCCTGCTTGTTGCCGGTCATTTCTATCTTTAGAAACAGTGACATTCTCAAGCGTGGCTTCACCGGGAATCATCCGGATATTGAGGGTTTCTCTTTCGCTGGGATTTAAAAAGAAATTACGTTGAAGGGTTTGATAGCCTGCATAGCTGAAAAGAAGGGCAACTGCCCGACCGGAACGAAGTTGCAGATTGAAATATCCGCTGTCGTTGGTGGCAATTCCGGTTTGCTGTCCGAGTAAGGTTACCGAAACCCCTGCCATCGGTCTTCCGGTTTCGTCTTCTACACGGCCGGATAAAGTGGCAGTTTGTGCCAATAAGGAATTGGATATCAGGAAAAAAACGAAAAAGCAGAAGCACAGCCGAAACATGGGCGAAAATTAGTAAATAATCAATGGCCGGCTATGGAAATTTAGCGGGCAGGAGTGCCTGAACTTTTTTGAGGGGAGGATCCGGAAGATAAAGACCCCGGCCATTCTTCAGATGGAAAAAACAAAGGCTTGCGTTGTTGGGTACCCGGCATTACGGGATTGGGATCCTGCAATACTAAAACCGGCATATTTTGATTACCTATGGTTGGTTTATACATGGGCATATTGTCTTGTGGCAGTATATATACGTTACCGCCCGGGGTACGGTCACTGTACGCTAAAGCTTTGGACAAACGGTGTTTTAACTCCACCGTTTTTGCAGAAGCTCTACCGCCGGGATAAAGTAAGGATTGGCCTGCGGCTTGTTTTTTGGGAAACATTTTATCCATATCTAATTTCATAGATGGTTTTTGCTGTGCATACAGACTGCCGAGTAACAACGAAAAAACCAAAAGCAAAGGGTATCTGCGCATGACTTTTTATTTTAAAGGTACAAACTGTAGCCGAAAACTACCACCAATTTTTGCAAACATTCATCAATCCGTTGGTGGAAGCATCATGCGAATACACCGGTGTTTTGTCTTTCAGTTCGGGCAGTATTTTTCCGGCAAGTTGTTTTCCCAATTCCACCCCCCACTGGTCGAAACTGAATATATTCCAAAGAACACCTTGTGCGAAGATTTTATGCTCGTAAAGCGCGATCAATTCACCAAGAACAAAAGGAGTGATCTTTTTTACAAGGATGGAATTGGTAGGACGGTTTCCTTCAAAAACCTTGAAGGGAATCAACGCTTCCGGAACACCTTCCTCACGGCAGGCTACTGCGGTTTTACCATTCATCAACGCCTCTGTTTGCGCAAAGAAATTGCTGAGCAATTTGGCATGATGGTCACCGATAGGATTGTGGCTGATGGCCGGGGCAATAAAATCGGCGGGGATCAACTGCGTACCCTGATGAATTAATTGGTAGAAAGCATGTTGTCCGTTGGTACCGGGTTCGCCCCAAATAACAGGCCCCGTTGTGTAAGTAACCCTTTTGCCATTGCGGTCCACCATTTTGCCATTGCTTTCCATATTGCCTTGTTGCAAATAAGCTGCAAAGCGATGCATGTATTGGTCATAGGGAAGAATGACTTCGTTGGTCGCCCCCATGAAATTGGTGTACCAAATCCCGATAAGTGCCATAATCACCGGGATGTTTTTAGTTGCCGGGGTAGTGGCAAAATGCTCATCTACCGCATAGGCTCCCTTCAGCAGGTCTTCAAAATTTTCGAATCCAATCGTGAGTGCTATCGATAATCCGATGGCACTCCAAAGGCTGTAACGACCACCGACCCAATCCCAGAATTCAAACATATTTTCCAGGTCAATACCAAATTCTGCGACTGCTTTGCTGTTGGTACTCAGGGCTGCAAAATGCCTGGCAACGGCTGTTTCATCCCTGGCATGATTCAAAAACCATTGCCGCGCTGAATGTGCATTCGTCATCGTTTCCTGTGTGGTAAAGGTTTTACTCGCAATCAGAAAGAGGGTTTCGTCCGGAGTTATTTTTTTCAGGGTTTCTGCTATATGGCTTCCGTCTACATTGCTTACAAAATAGGTTTCTATCCCTTCTATCCAATATGGTTTCAGCGCTTCGGTTACCATTACCGGACCAAGGTCGCTACCGCCAATGCCAATGTTCACAATATACCGGATGGGTTTGCCGGTATAGCCCTTCCATTCCCCGGAATGAATTTTTTTACAAAAAGAGGCCATCTGTCCGAGTACTTTCCGGATATCGGGCATAATATCCTGCCCATCCACTTCAATGGGTTGGTTTCCATGATAGCGCAGTGCTGTATGTAAAACAGCCCTCCCTTCAGTGGCATTGATTTTATCTCCCCGAAACATAGCCTGAATAGCTTCCGTCAATCTGCAATCCGTTGCCAAATCCTGAAGCAGATCCATGGTTTCATCACTGATGATATTTTTGGAGTAATCAAATACGAGATCTTCAATGCACAAAGAGTATTTTTTAAAACGATCCGCATCTTCGGCAAATAATTGCCGCATGTGAATGGTTTGCATTTCCTGTGCATGCACGGCTAATTGCTGCCAGGCTTTTGTTTTATCGGGAGCTATATTTGGAAAAGACATATTGATTGTTTAAGTAAAGAGACAAATTTACATTAGTCTTTTAGATCTGAAAGTATTTCAATCATTTTCTCTACCATCATCGGCGAGATGTCCAAATGAAAAACCATTCTGACCTGCGTTTTAGAAATCGCCATACAACGGATATTGTGTTCTTCCAGCGCGGAACAAAATGAAGCCGGTGTGTAGGCGCCTTCTACGGTAAAAATAAGGATATTGGTTTCAGGTTCCAGCAAATCAGGAACCCAGCTTTTATTTCGTAAAACATCCGCAATCTTTCGGGCATGTTCATGATCCTGAGCAAGTCTGTCTACATGATGATCGAGCGCATAAGTACCTGCAGCAGCTAAAAAGCCTGCCTGCCGCATGCCTCCACCGAGTTTTTTTCGTACCCGGCGAGCCTCTTTCATTAAAATGTTGTTGCATAATAGTAAACTTCCAACCGGAGCTCCCAATCCTTTGCTCAGGCAAACGGAAATCGTATCAAACATAGCTCCGTATTGTTTGGGGTCTTCCCCATTTGCAACGATCGCATTCCATAGTCTTGCCCCGTCCAGATGGAAAGCAAGTCCGTTTGCGGTACATACATTTTTTATTGCCTGCATTTCCTGCATGCTATAGCAAGCGCCACCACCCCGATTGGTGGTATTTTCCAGACTCACCACCCTTGTTCTTGCCTTATGAATATCATAGGGATTGATTGCGGATTCGACTGTATCAGCGTCAATACGTCCCCGGTTACCATGGAGTGTTTTTACCTGACTTCCACTATTAAAGGCAATGCCACCTCCTTCATAGATATAGACATGGCTCATAACATCGCAAATAATTTCATCTCCGGGACGGGTATGTACATTTAGCCCAATCTGATTGGTCATCGTACCACTCGGGCAAAAGAGGGCAGCTTCCATACCAAACATCGCTGCTGTTTTTTCTTCTAAATGATTGATACTCGGGTCCTCGCTGAAAACATCATCGCCAAGCGGAGCCTGCATCATGGCTTCCTTCATTTCTGGAGTAGGCAGGGTAAATGTATCGGAGCGCAATTCAATAATCATGTAATTAATTGGTATTTGCAGCACAGGCTCGTGCTCTTTGTAATTAATAAGATTCTTTCTCGTTGGGGAAATCACCCGATTTTACATCCGTAATGTATTGCTTTACGGCACCGGTTACCTGCTCATGCAAATTGAGATAAGTTCGCAGAAAACGGGGTTTAAATTCGATGTTGATGCCGAGCATATCATGCATCACCAAAACCTGTCCGTCGCAATCTGCACCGGCACCGATACCAATCGTTGGAATGGCAAGTGATTCAGAAACTTCTTTGGCTAGGGATGCAGGTATTTTTTCGAGCACCAACCCAAAACAGCCCGCCTCCTGTAAAATAAGCGCATCTTTTTTCAGTTTGTTGGCTTCTTCCTCTTCTTTGGCGCGCAGCTGATAAGTCCCGAATTTGTAAATGCTTTGCGGGGTAAGCCCCAAATGTCCCATAACAGGTATGCCGGCATCTACAATCCTTTTGATGCTTTCCGCAATTTCGGCACCCCCTTCCATTTTGATGCTGTGGGCGCCGCTTTCTTTCATGATCCGGATAGCAGAAGCCAATGCCACTGAGCTATTGCTTTGATAGGTTCCAAAAGGCATATCCACCACTACCAAACATCTTTTTACTCCGCGGATTACGCTTTGAGCATGATAAATCATCTGATCAAGCGTAATCGGAAGGGTGGTTTCGTGTCCTGCCATCACATTGCTTGCACTATCGCCTACAAGGATCACATCGATCCCCGCACCATCCATCAGGGCCCCGAATGAGTAATCATAAGCCGTGATCATGGAAATTTTTTCTCCGGCTACCTTCATTTTATGTAAGGTGTGCGTGGTAATTTTTTTGGGATTCTTACCTGAATTTTCGCTGCTCATGCTGCAAATATGATGAAAATATACGGCCTTGCCATGTTCTGATTGTTAGGAAACCGGATATTGTTAAGAATTGTATTTTTTATTCTTCAAATG
The DNA here is from genome assembly GCA_041739485.1 of Chitinophagaceae bacterium. GTDB lineage: Bacteria > Bacteroidota > Bacteroidia > Chitinophagales > Chitinophagaceae > Phnomibacter. The sequence goes on along the minus strand of JBGSNV010000079.1, from coordinate 2,377 downwards.
TTCAGAGGAAGGCTACTCCGTAAAAAAGGGTCTAATATGGTCTTACTTTTCAAAACAGAAAAGATCTTCAAAGCGCTTGCTTACTTTTTAATTCAAGGTATTTATTTACGGTATTTACGGTCAGGTTTTCGGGTAGCGTCAGCATAGACAAAATACCATGTTGGTTCAACTCTCTGACCATCATTTTTTTCTCGTAACTAAATTTTTCTGCGATGGTCTTGGTATAAATTCCCTCAAGATCCTCTACCGGTTCGGCTGCAAGCGAGGCAAGTTCTGAATTCTCAAAAAAGACCACAAGCAGTAAATGATGTTTAGCCAATTGTTTCAGATATGGGAGTTGTCTTTTTAACCCGTGCATGGTTTCAAACTGGGTAAACAATACCAATAAACTCCTGTGTTTTATATAGGTTCTCACCTGCAAATACAATCGTTCAAAATCGGACTCCAAAAAGTCGGTTTCCTGTTTGTACAGGGCTTCTAGAATGAGGTTCATTTGCATCCCTTTTCGTTGGGCGGGCACCACCGTTCCGGGTACATGCGAAAAAGTCATCAGTCCGAATTTATCCTGCCGGTAAAGACTCACATTAGCGAGAATAAGTGCCGCATTGATGGCATAATCTAATAAGGTCAATCCATGAAAGGGCATCTTCATAAGCCGGCCCTTGTCGATCACCACATACACCTGCTGGCTCTTTTCATCCACAAAATGATTGGCCATTAAGGCTCCTTTTCTGGCAGTCGCTTTCCAGTTCAGCGAACGGATATCATCTCCCCGCACATATTCCTTAATTTGTTCAAATTCAAGACTGTGACCGATTTTCCGGAGCTTTTTATTGCCGGCATCCATTTGCTGGGCCGACTGTGCAATCAGGGTGTAGCGCCTTAGATTCCGATACGATGGATAAACCTTAACTGTTTCATAGTGCGCAGCAGGTATTCTTCTGCAAATAAGACCGATTCCTGTGCTTACTAACAGATTACAAAAACCAAATTCATAAACTCCTCTATCAATGGGTCTGATCTTGTAAAAGATGCTTTTTGATTCTTTTGGATTGAGTTTAAGCGAGAAGCGTTGATCTCTGGCTTGTAATTGTTCGGGCAATTCTTCGAGAATCCGGATATGGGTAGCAAACCCAAAATGGCTTTTAATGGATAATTCAATAGGATTGAACTCTCCGTTACTAAAGCGATCGGCCATGCTGCGGTTGGCTTCCATTCCATTTCTGTTTCCAAATAGCACCAACATATCCACGACAGATACCAAAACCCAAATCACACATAGCAATTTTGGGATTTCCAAACTGAAATTGAAAAGCCAGGAGAAAATAAACATAAAAACAACCATCGCCCCTGCGATATAAAACCGCTGGTTGAAAAACAGGTTAAAGGATGGTATTTTTTCTGTGTTCTCTATGATGCTGAAATATGAAAGGGCAATTTAGCATAAAACGGGATACCCAATGCCGGTTGTCTTATAAAACAGTGACATATATTGTAAACAAGCATATCAGTTTCTCCACCGGTTTTCGGCAATTGTAGGTCCGGAACGAATTATCCTTCCAGCTCCTCGTCTGTTTTTTCTTCATTTTCATTAAAAGCCATCATCTGACTCCGGTAATAGGTAGGTTTTATTCCTGTAATATTTTCAAAGGAAGAGTAAAAGCTTTGTTTGCTGCCAAAGCCAGCATCTGATGCAATTGCCTCAATCTTCAAATTCAATTTTTCCGGGTCTTCAAGCATTTTCATAGCTGCTACTACCCGGTAGCGATTTACAAAATAAGGAAAGCTGAGGTTGTCGTACTCCTTCAGCAGTTGATTTATGTTCTTTTGGGTGGTATTGAGTCTTTTAGCAACCGTTTCAATTTTCAACTTTGAATCGAGATAGGGTGTTTCCTGATCGAAATAGTCCAAAAGTGCTTGTAAAATCGGATTATACTTTCCGGTTTCCTCATGGTCAAGGTCTGCTTTTTCATTTTTGGATGGTTCCTCCGGTTTTTGTCCGGTAGCTGGTTTTTCGCTTTTATACCTTGCCAGCAACACCTGATAGGCATGATTTCGTTCGCGGAGAATCAGGGTTCTTTGTCGAAAAAGGAAAAACACACCGGCGAAGGAAGCAACCAACAACAAAATAATGATGGTTAAAAGTAAAAGCTTTAACTGTTCGCTTTTCAGGTTTTGCTTCAGCAATTTATTTTCAAGGTTGTTGAGTGTTCGGGTAAATGCATGGTTTTTTTCGTTGCTGAAACTAATGCTTTTTCTGGCCCAGAAACTATCCGTATTGTCTAATAGTCTTTTTGTTTCTTCATAGGCCTTATTGGTATTGCCTGTTTTTTCATAGATTCGAATCAATTCTTTTTGAATAGCAACCTTTATAATC
>JBGSNV010000075.1:0-25739 GCA_041739485.1 Chitinophagaceae bacterium | reverse complement strand
ATCCTGCTTTTTCTTTTGGCTTCTTTTTCCCTTTGAATTTCATTACCCACGAATGTAGGACTCTAAAGTCAACATTGTGCTTTTGCCCAAGAAAGCGATAAGTTCCTTCTCCGAGCAAATATTCGGCTACTATGGCCTCTTTTTCATGCTCACTTTTAATTGTAGTTTTCATGCATTTTACACTTTGTAAAGTGTAAACCTATTTCAGGATGAGACAGATACAATAATGTGATAATAAATTTTGAAACCTACCTGCACAAGAATCCGGAACTAAGGCAGACTGAAATAGGGAAGCAGCTGCGCAGTGTGGTAGGTATCCGTAAGCGGGCTATGGCTATTTTAGTGGTAAGTACCTGGTGTTTCCGGCATACTGCAACCTGGCAGAAACGGATCCCTTATGCCGGCCTCCCTCCGAAAGAGTATAGTAGCAGCCTTATACGTGGCAAAGTACGCATCTGAAAACAGGGAGCCTCTTTGCTTAGGGACATGCTTTATATATGTGTACTCAATGCCAAAGAAACCAATGCTGCCTGCAAGGACTTATATGACCGTTTGGTAGCCAAAGGGAAAAATAAAAAGCGAGCCTAATTTCGGTAGCAAACAAGCTTTTAAAACAATTATTTGGCGTTGTAAAAAAATGAAACTTTATTCGATAGAAATTATTATAAAAAAATAGCGGGGTTTATTTGGTTTTATGCACAGTTCGGGTTGTGGTTTCGCCCTATTTGTCGATGATGTAAGCTTTATGTTTTTGTAATGAGTCCACTTGCGATTTGAAGGACGGAAGAAAAGTTATTAACTCTTCGATTTTGCTTGTAAAGCAATTAAATACAACGATTGTAACGGGATATTTGTCAAGATTCTGTTGGTGCATTAAATTCTTATCAATAGTCAGCAAAATGTCAAATTTATTTTCGGCGCAATAAGCCATCAACTTACCGTTTTTAATCCCACTCAACTCCAATTCTCTAATTGTAAAAACTTCAAATTCTTCTAAGTACTTTTTTAACCGTTTGGTAAAGCATTCGTCAAGCAATATTTTCATTGAGAATATTTGATGATGTTTCAATTAATTTTTTTGACATTTCGAGCACTTTTATAACCTGATTCCTGCTAACACTTTCAAAGTCTTCAAGGAAAATTTCAATTGTGTCACCTGTTTTTAAATAATCGAAAAGATTTTTAATTGGCACCCTGGTTCCGGAAAAAACCGGAGTTCCACCTAAAATTTCGGGGTCTATATTTATTACACCTGAGTCCATAATTTTAAAATTTAGATGTTTAAATTTACGCTATTTATTTGGTACTATGAAATCGAAAATGGGTAACGCACAACCGTAAAGGAATTGCTGCAGGTGTGGAATTCATTGTTCGTCCTGCCGGCAACCGCTGCCCAAAAAAGAAATAAAAGCAATAGATAAAAACTGAATACCCAACTGCCTTCCTTCTGCCGAAACCGCTGCTGATAGCGAACTGTAGTCGAAGATAAAACCGTCATGCCACAATTGCAGTAATAACCTTGTTGACTGCGGTTTATTTCTTCTCGGTCATGAGTTCTGTCAAACCAAAAGGAGAAATTACATTTATGCCTCCTTTTGCGTCTGTTAGAACATTTATTCTCGTAAACTTTCCCTTGTAGTACCAAAAATATTGTTCAGAAATTTGTTGTGGATGTTCGTTATAAGATTTTTCAATTAAGGGTTTTGTCCTTTGAATAAAATTTACAAAATCAACAGGTTTATCCTTGCTTATTTTACAAATATTAACAAGTCCTTTGTTGGGTAACACAACGACAGAGCCCCATTCTCCAACTAAGTCTGGTGAATTAATTATTAAGTCTAACGCATAACTTGCAGCGTAATCTTCGTTGCCCAAGAATGTTATTTCAACATTAGTTCCATCAAAATCAAATTTTTGAGTTACTTTTTCTATTTGTTGCTTATTTATATTCTGTTGTGCAATCTTAAATACTTCGGTAGTATCCTTTTTCCATAACTGAAAGATTTGTTTTTGAACTGCGGTAAATGCACCTGGCAAGTCAAGCATTAATAATGTATAAGTATCTTCAAGGTCAGTCTTAATAACCAATGAAGCAATACCGCCCCTTTGAATAACAGTTTCTTTTGGATAAATGCGGAGGCTCAAATATTTTTTTATTGTCTCGTAGTTTTCTGGGTCTATTTTTTTCTGTTCATCAATTGAAGAAAATATATTGTAAAAGTGTTCCTGAATTATTTTATCCCACTGAGATTTGTCTTCCAACAAAAGGCATTTGTCAATCAAATTATGCAAGTTTAATTCTTGAATGTCCTGCCCTTCTTTAAGTTTAATTGTCCCTTCTTTTACAAATTCAATGTTGTAGCGTTTTAAAATAATTGGAACCGCAACATCAACTATTTTTTTATATTCATTTTTACTAATGTCATTTTCATAACCGTCGGGAATACTGTAATTGATTTTCTGTCCGAAAGATGTCATTTGAAGGGTTGTCAGGAAAATGAATATTGTAATTAAACGCATAGTGGTCTTTTTAAATTACAGCCATCTCGTGGATTGGCGTTATTACACGTTGCTTTTTAAAAAGTTTCATTATTGATTATCAATGCTTTAGTGTTCTATTTTCTGTACTTCATTGCGTCAATACAATTTTTTACCAATCGATATTTCCTTTGCCTGAATTTGCGTATAAGCTGTATTGGCCTGTTTTAAAATCCTTATTTCCTCGTTGTTGTGCTGTTTTCGGTCCCGATTCCTGTCTGTTTAAGATTGGTATTTCAAATATACAGGAGGGATACAATAATGTGATAATAAATTTTGAAATCTACCTGCACAAGAATCCGAACTATGGCAGCCTGAAACAGGGAAGCAGGTGCGCAGTGTGGTAGGTATCCGTAAGCGGGCTATGGCTATTTTTGGTGGTAATACCCGGGTTTCAGGCTTACTGCTACCTGGCAGTAACGGATCCCTTATGCCGGCCTCCCTCCGAAAGAATACAGTAGCTGTAGCCTTATACGTGGTAAAGTACGTATCTGCAAACAGGGAAGCGCTTTGCTTAGACATACTTTGTACATGTGTGCACTCAATGCCAAAGAAACCAATGGTGCCTGCAAGGACTTATTTGACCGTTTGGTAGCCAAAGGATAGAATAAAAACAAGCTGTAATTGCGGTAGCAAACAAGCTGATAAAACGGGCAGGGCTTTGTGCAGGTGGGGCAATTCTGTCAGCTCGAACAAGAGCAAAAAGGAAGTACAAATGTTGATTGTACTTCCGTCTGCCCCACTTGCACAAAGTAAACCAATGTTGGGCGTTCGTTTTTATTTTCTGCCCTTTTATGTCTATAAATTTATCATACAATTGATTACAGAACTATTATTATCAAACTTGTTGTGATTGCTCGTAATTAGGACCATATAAAGACGGCACTTTATTTCCTGAGGCTCTCAAATGTGAAATAAGTTCTCCACGATGATGATACAAGTGATTGTATAAAAAACCTCTAATAACCTGAATTTTAGGCATTGGTCCAAGAAATGTTTGTCCACCTGCACCCATAGTCCAAGGGTTCATATAATGCGTTTCATCGGATTTTTCAATTGCTTTTTGAGCAGCATTAACATTGGCTTCAAATTTTTCAAGAATATTTGAAGTTTTGCTAATGTCGCCTTTGTCATATTTATAGTTGTCCATATTAAAATTGTCGATATTAAATGTTTGGTCGTACCAATTGTACACTTCTGCAATATGCGACGCTAATTTTCCAATAGACCAAAGATGGGGTTGTGGACGATATTCCAAAGCACTGTCTGGAATAATAGATAAAAGTTTTCTCGTGTTTTCGGCTTCGTGTTGAAATTCACCGAGTAATGCTTGTTTAATCATTTTTTTAAATTGTTTTATTTAGTTTTGTTATACAAATATTCAATGTTATAATTAAATAAACAAGTAGGATACTAAAAACAAGTAAGTATGAAACACAATACTAATGTTGATAATCAAACAATTAATACTAAAAAGACTTTTATTTTTGATGAAAATACTTGCCCCGTAACTGCTACAATGAAAGTTTTGGGAGGTAAGTGGAAGCCTATTCTTATCAATGCAATCTACTTTACGGCTCCAGCAAGGTTTGGCGAATTGAAACGTAGTGTAATAGGCATCACGCAATCTATGCTTACACAACAGCTAAGAGAATTAGAAGACAATGGTATTATTAGCAGAAAAATTTATGCTGAGATTCCACCAAAGGTAGAATACACTTTAACTGACTTTGGACTCACATTGTCACCTGTGATACAAACATTGGCTGAATGGGGAAAAGAATATAAATTGAATAAACAAAAAGTGCAGAGCAAATAGAAAATTTCTTGGTTAAGGTTTTTGACTTTATAGGTTAGGTAGTGTTTTAATTTTGCGAAGCATTGGCACTTTGTCCATATGTTTCTGTTTATATGCGGTTGTTCTAAAATGACGCCCAACGATCGCGCCTTGCTGCTGTGCCGGCATTTGAAAAACGGTCAGCCAGGTAACCGAAGCCGATTAGAATGTTGATGATTAAATTTAGTATAAAATCTATTATAAAACGGTCAAGCCGAAGCTGAAGATGAAAGATAGGTGAAGCTGAAATTACAACTGTCCAGCCGGCATTGCAGCAAACCGTGTTATGCATAGCTTGTCAATCAAATACAACAGGTTCAATGTATATTTTATTTTTATTACTAATAATTCCTTTGAAAAAGTTATATACTTCCTTAGTTACTTCTTCTGATTGTTCATATATATCATGTCCACCATTCTCAACAATTATATGTCTCCCTTTATTGAATTTTTTGTAAATTTCTATACCTGAATCCAAATACGTTCTACCATCCATTGTACCACTAAATAATAATGCTTCTACATTATTGGTTTTCATCTTTCTAAAATTATCTGGCAATGGTTTATAACTAATAACGTTCATCCATTCAAAGAATAGAAAGTTTATACTACTGCCTAATATTGCTTTTTCAATTTGTTTCTTAATTTTGGCATTTTTCTCTTTCGAAATCCCACTACTCATATCCATTGCAAAAGGCATTGATTGGATACCGTTTAACACGTATTTTTTCATTATCAAAACTCTGTTTGCAATTTGAGAAAAATCACCATTATACATTTTTGTATATAGTGACGGAATTGCTTTACTATCTTCTGGATTTTTCAAATAAAAAGTTGCTATTGCAGATTGTAACTCAAAGTTCGAAATACCTATAGTATCAAATGTACCTTGTCTATTCTTTGTTAAACTAAATATTGGTTCTTTTTTTACTCTTTCATGGACAGTTTTGATTTTTCGCTTTAAATCCGGGTATTTAATCTCATTTCCGTAATTCAGTTTGGCTAATTCAGCTATTTTGTAAAGACAAGATTCTGTTTGTTTAGGAAATTTTATTGTCTCATTTGGCCCTTCGAGACTTGCTAAAACTAACTTATTTATATTTTTTTCATAGAGACGTATGTATTCAAACGCAAGATGAGAACCATAACTTAAGCCCCAAAGCGATAATTTTTCAATTTTTAAAACTTTCCTTAAATCATCTAAATCTTCGGCATTTTCTGTTGTATTGTACGCCCATATATTTATATTTCTATCTCTCCAGTATGTTAAACAATTCTCTGCATTTTCTTTGGTTTTTGAGACATATACATCTCGAACTATTGGCTTCGTAACATCAAAATTAGCTTTGTTTGGACAATTAGGTATAATGTTTGACAAACCAGTCCCTCTTTGGTCAAGTATAATTACATCTGCTATTTCTCGTAGTTTCATAAAAATTGGAAATCGTTTACCTTTTGCAGTTTCGATCCCAGACGAACCAGGACCGCCAGCTAAATAAACTATAGGACTTTCCGACTTTTTACTTGTACTTTTCAGTCGAACAAAATGTATTTCAATAGAATCTAATTGATCGTTTGTCCTATCAAGAGGTACTCTAAATTTACAAAGTTCTGCTTCTACTGTGTCTTTATTTTGTGATATTAGTTGATATGGTTTTACTTCGAGTTGTTGCCCTAGTGTAACCTCAATTTTCGTAAACAAAATGAGTGAAAGAAAATATATGCTGTAGTATAATGTCTTTATATCTTTCATTTGAATTTTGAATATTTTAAAATCTTTATTAAATATTTATTTTACGACTTTTTATTAAAGTTATGCATAACGGTTTCGGGCTTGGCGAAGGTGGCGATTTTTACCACAAATGTTTATGCGGAGAACCAAACTTTGATTAACCACAAATGTGTCTGCGGAGCACTGAACCGCCACTTTTGCTAAACCCGTGTTAGCAGTAGTTATTCTTCTTCTTTCAGTCCATTTTCTTTACGTGTGTCAAGGCGATACCAACAACTATTGCTGGAATTAAAAGTGCCATAACATTCCAAACTCCCATTGTCAAAAGAACTATTTGATTAAGTCCTACAAATCCAGTGTATGTATATGCAGCCCACTTTTTCATTTGCCATAGTCCAACCATACAAACTAGTCCTATGATTGCTGAAAGTCCTAAGTAAGGTGGATACCAACTTCCAATTTGTCCTGCAATGTCTGAAAAGATTAGTGGAATTGTAAATGCGGCTCCAATAAATCCTAACACACAAATTACAGTAATTGCTGTCGGTCGTTTTTTTTCTTCTTGTTTTTCGTTTACTTGATTGTCAATGTTTTGTTGTTCCATTTTTTTTATTTTTTAGTCTTGCTTACTCTTTGGCTTTTCAGAAATCGCCACCTTACTCTTTTTACGTTTAGGCTTTTCAGGTTGTCCGCCCTTTATGTGATTGTAGGTCTGAATATAATTACTGCTAACTCGGTAATATGTGGAAATAAATCTACGGCCCTTTTTTCTAACCTATTGATTCTCAGTAGTGCCCAATGCGCATTTTTAAATATGAGTTCCACATATGACCCTGACTAAATATATTTTTTTGCGAAAGCAAATTAGGTGTTCTGTTTGATAGAACATCGCCTTCGGCATTTATTATTAGAAATAACTACTACGTTTTTGCTAGTTAAAATTCCACGGGTCCCTTTTGTCACAGACCATTCAGACGAATTAAAAATAAACGTTGAAAATCAATGAATTAAGATTTTTTTAACCCGCTCATTTTCCTGCCTTTTTTGTCAAACAGTTTGCCCGAAGCGTTCATTCCCCGGAATAAGGTGTATTGCTTGCAGCAAGGAACCTACCCGGATACAAGTAAAAATCAGGCTGTGAAGGAAGATGGATCCTATACTCCTTCCTGGAGATTTAAACCGGAATTATAAAAAAATGGAAAAGCCTGCCTGATAAAAGAAGCCGCCTAAATCAAGACTTTCCATCCTCAGCCTTAAATCTTACCTTGCAGCCGATGGAAAAAAAACTGTTTTTGCTTGATGCCATGGCACTGGTTTTTCGTGCCTATTACGCGCTGATCCGCAGCCCCCGCATGACGAGTGGCGGCCGCAATACCAACGCACAGTTTGGGTTTACCAATACCCTGATTGATCTGATCAACAACCAAAAGCCTACTCACCTTGCGGTCTGCTTCGATACACATGCCCCCACCCAAAGAGAGCAATCCTACGCTGACTACAAGGCCAACCGGCAGGATGCCCCCGAAGATATTTTGAGTGCTATCCCCGATATCAAAGCGATTGTAAAAGCGATGAATATTCCCTGTATTGAGCTCGACGGGTTTGAAGCTGATGACATTATTGGTACCCTTGCCTGGGAAGCCGCCGATGCCGGATACGAAGTGTTTATGGTGACCCCCGATAAAGATTACGGGCAACTGGTTCGCGACAATATTAAAATCTACAAGCCAGGCTATCAGGGAGGCAGCGTGGAAATCATGGGCCCCAAAGAGGTTTGTGAGAAATGGAATATCGAACGGGTTGATCAGGTTATTGATATCCTTGGATTAATGGGAGATGCTGTAGACAATATCCCAGGTATTGCCGGTGTGGGCGAAAAAACAGCCGCCAAATTGCTGAAAGAATATGATACCCTTGAAGGCGTGCTCGAAAATGCAGATAAAATTAAAGGCGCGCTTGGAGAAAAGGTACGCAAGGGAAAGGAACTTGCCGTATTGAGCAAACAGCTTGCAACTATTATTACCAAAGTACCGGTTATCTTTCATGAAGAAGATTTTAAAATAAGCCCTTATAACCGCGAAGCCCTTGAGACCATTTTTAAGGAGTTGGAATTTAAAACTTTTGGCAAAAGGCTATTTGGCGATCAGTTTGAGGTAGGTGCTACCAAATCGGCCGTAGGAGTACAGCAGGATTTATTTGCGCAATCAGAGGCTACATCCGTTATTGCCAAAGCCACGCAGGATGCTCCGGAGGCTATTGTGGAAACACGTACGATCAGTGATATCGAAGTGCACTATCATTTAGTGGATGATGAAGTAAAAAGGAAAGCATTAGTTAGTAAGTTGCAGGAATACACGACGATTTGTTTTGATACCGAAACAACGAATATTGATGCCAATCTTGCCGATTTGGTTGGTCTTTCCTTTTCGGTGGAACCCGGCGAAGCATGGTATGTACCTTGCCCCGAAGACCGGGAGGTAACAGTAGACATTCTGAATTTTTTCCAACCTCTTTTTGCCGATGAAAAAATTACCTGGGTGGGACAAAATCTGAAATATGACCTGCTTGTACTAAAATGGTACCAAACCACACTCGCAGGACCTTTGGCGGATACCATGCTGATGCATTACGTAACCGAACCCGATGGCAAACGCAGCATGGATGTTTTGAGCGAGCAATTCCTCGGTTACAAACCTATTTCCATTACTGAACTGATTGGCAAAAAAGGTAAGGATCAAGGGACGATGCGGGATGTGGAAACCGCAGATGCCTGCCGCTACGCCTGTGAAGATGCCGACGTCACGCTTCAACTGTACAAGGTGTTCAGCCCGATGGTAGACGAACGCAAAGTAGATCGGGTACTCAATCAGGCCGAACTGCCCCTTGTGAAAGTATTGACCGATATGGAGTTTGAAGGCATCCGCATCGACGAAGCCTTTTTACAGGATTACAGTAAGGTATTGGCGGAAGATGCATTGGCCGCAGAAAAAAGAGTGTACGAACAGGCCGGGGTAAAATTCAATCTCGCCTCTCCCAAGCAATTGGGCGAAGTTCTTTTTGACAAACTAAATCTTAATCCGAATGCCAAAAAAACCAAGACCGGACAATATCAGACCGGGGAAGATGTGCTGCAAAAACTGGCTGTAAAGGGTCATAGTATTGTCGAGGATATCCTCACTTTCCGTGAACTCACCAAGTTGCGAAATACCTATGTAGATACGCTGCCCGCGCTGGTAAATCCTAAAAGTGGCAGGGTACATACTAGCTACGCACAGGCGGTGGCCGTTACCGGGCGCCTGAGCAGCAATAATCCCAACCTGCAAAACATTCCGGTACGCAGCGAACGGGGTCGCGAAATACGCAAAGCTTTTATTCCCCGCGACGAAAATCATGTACTGATGAGTGCCGACTATTCGCAGATAGAATTGAGGGTGGTGGCAGCTATCAGCGGCGACCCCAATATGTGCGAAGCCTTTAGGCAGGGAAAGGATATTCATACCGCCACGGCAGCTAAAGTGTATGGCATTGCCGAAGAAGAAGTAACCAAGGAAATGCGTTACAAAGCCAAGAGTGTAAACTTTGGTATCATATACGGACAAGGAGCATTTGGGTTGGCCGATAACCTCGGCATCAGCCGCACCGAAGCGAAAGACATCATTGATAATTATAAACGCGAATTCAGTGGCATTACCACTTATATGGATGATCAGGTAAAATTTGCCAAGGCCCATGGTTATGTGGAAACCCTGCTTGGCCGGAAGCGTTGGCTACCCGATATTCAATCCTCCAACTTTACGGTGCGGGGTTTTGCCGAGCGCAACGCCATCAATACCCCTATTCAGGGAACGGCTGCGGATATGATTAAACTCGCAATGATTCGGGTGCATGCAGCCATCAAGGAAGCCGGGCTGAAAAGCCGGATGCTGTTGCAGGTACATGACGAACTGGTTTTTGATGCACTGATGGAGGAAAAGGATGAACTAAAAAAACTAATTCTCAAAGGCATGCAGGAAGCCATGATTCTGCCGAATGAAGTACCTATCGTAGCAGAGTGTGGCGAGGGTAACAACTGGTTGCAGGCGCATTGATCAAAAATCTAAAAACGACGTTATCTTTTACAGACAAGCCGCATTTACTCAACCCGAATGCGGCTTATCTGTTAACTTGTTGGCCATAATATTTGAAAACATACTTGATTACATCATGCTTATTAGAAAAATTACTTATTCGTTTTTTACTATATCCCTGATTCTTATTTCAGGAATGCTGAACGCCCAAGCCCCGGCAGAACCTGTTTTATCAATGCCGGCACTGGGAAAAACCTGGGATACCGGTTTACCACTGGGTAACGGACAATCCGGAGCTTTAATCTGGGAGAAAAATAATGCCGTTCGATTTTCGCTCGACCGGGCAGACCTTTGGGACGACCGGCCAGTGCGGGGATACAACCGGCCTGAGTTTAAATTTGAATGGGTACAAAGACAATTTTATGCCAATAATTATACCCGTGTAAAAGAACTTTTCGAAGGCTTATATGAAAAAGATGCTGCCCCCACCAAAATACCCGGAGCTGCGCTGGAAATTTATCCTTCATCAGATTGGGGAACGGTAACGAATGCATCGGTAGATGTGTTTAAAGCGCTTGGTGCGGTCACCTGGTCATCGGGTGTGCGCTTGCAAAGCTTTGTATCAGCGGAACAGTCCTATGGTTTTTTCAGGATTCAAAAAGCAAAAAGCATTCCGATGTTCAAATTAATTCCTCCTGCCTATAACGGGCCTGCCGACGAAAAGAGCGGGTTGGGTGCGCTGGGTTACAAGCAAGGGAAGGTAGACAGCATAGCCAACGGATATACCTATCTGCAGGAAGGTTATGACGGATTTAAATACCGGGTAACCGTCATTGTAACCAAGGAAAAGAAAGGCGATGTGGAAGGAATCTGGCAAATTACAAGTGGTAAGGAAGGCAAAGGACTTGATGCACCGGATCTTGTTACCATGGGAGCGGCTGCTAAATATGGTTTTGATTATCAACTAACCCAACATGTGGGATGGTGGAAAAATTTTTGGGATCAATCGGATCTGAAAGTACCCGACGAAAACCTGCAAAAGCACTGGTACCTCGCTCAGTATTTTCTGGGCAGTACTTCCCGAAAAGGGTCGCCACCTGTTTCGCTGCAGGCTATCTGGACGGCCGACAACGGCAAGCTGCCACCGTGGAAGGGCGATTTTCACCACGACCTGAATACCCAAATGAGTTACTGGCCGGCTTATACCTCCAATCACCTCAACGAGGCCTTGGTATTACCTGATTATCTCGATGCCCGGAAGGATGTTTTTAAGGCGTACACCACCCAGTATTTTGACAAGGAAGGACTCAATGTGCCGGGGGTAACCTCTTTAGCCGGACAAGCGCTTGGTGGCTGGATTCCCTATGCCTTTTCTCCCACAACGGGCGCCTGGTTGTCGCACCATTATTTTCAGCAATGGCGCTTTAGCAATGATATTAATTTTCTGAAAGACCGGGCATATCCTTGGGTAAAAGCCTGTGCAACTTTTCTGGAAAATCTTGCCGAAACAGATGCGGATGGAAAGTTGAAATTGCCGCTGAGCTCAAGCCCCGAAATCAACGATAACAATGCCAATGCCTGGTTTAAAGAAACCACCAATTACGATTTGTCCCTCATGAAAGCTGTTTTTAAAGAAGCCGCTATCATGGCTGCTGCTTCGGGCGATCCTTCTGATGCAGAACATTGGAACGAACTCTATGCAAATGTCCGCGACTTTTCCCTTTCCGATCAACAGGCATTAAAAATTGCTCCCACGCTTGCCTATGGAAATTCACACCGGCATTTTTTGCATTTGCTGGGTATTTATCCGCTCGGTCTTATCCGCTGGGATGCCGGAGATTCCACCCGGAATGTCATTCGCCAATCGCTTCACCTGCTTGATAGTATGGGTACTTCCAATTGGACAGGATATAGTTTTGCCTGGCTTGCCAACCTGAAAGCAAGAGCAAAAGACGGTGCCGGAGCGTATAAAGCCCTGCAGGCATTTACCGAGGCTTTTGTATCCCCGAATGGCTTTCACCTCAACGGAAATCAAACCAACAAAAACTATTCCAACAACAAAAGCAAGGTATTTACCCTCGAGGGCAATTTTGGGTTTGCCTCCGGGTTGCAGGAAATGATGTTTCAATCCTACAACGATACGGTAGAAATTATGCCGGCTGTACCCGAAGATTGGCAGGAAGCTTCCTTTAAAGGATTCAGGAGTGAAGGCGGATTTCTTTTTGAAGCCCGGCGCGAAGCCGGTAAAGTGCGGCAGGTGCTAGTAAAGGCAGAAAACGAAGGTTATGTAGCGGTACGTCTGCCCTTTTACCCCTACCGGGTGGTGGTTACTGCCGGCAAAGCATCAAGGCGCACGATGGTAAATGGCGTGCTTAAGATTTATATGTTGGCTGGTACTACGATAGAGATTAATCCGACGAGGTAGGTTCCTTAGCACATCACCCCCTCACCCCCTTCCCCTCTCCCTATCGGGCAGAGGGGTGCCCCTCGGTAAGAGGCTGATTGATAGCAGGCATTAAAGTTAAAATTCCAAACATTAAAATTCCATTAGTGTCGTCATTCCGAGGCACGAGGAATCCCGGCTGCGCAGCGCATCTATTTTATTATTGTAGTAGTTGGCTTTTGGCTGTTAGCTTTGGTCCGAAGTTTCGGACCCGAGCATTCGGAATTGGAATTTTTTTATTGGAATTTTCAGAAGTGTCGTCATTCCGAGGCACGAGGAATCCCGGTTGCGCAGCGCATCTATTTTATAGTAGTAGTTGGCTTTTAGCTTTGGTCCGAAGTTTCGGACCCGAACATTCGGGTTTGGAATTTTTCTTATTCGAATTTTAATAATCCCACCCCGCCAAACTAATTTTAGTTCTGTTACAAATCGTCTGGCGACCCCTGCCTATTGGCAGGTAAACTCCAAGGAGGGTGAAAAGGCAGGATTATGCTTTCGATGCGATTGGTTGTCTTAATATTATCCTTGTGCAACCTCTTGTCCATTAGGGTTCAAAATCATCCATTTGAAATTAATCCCGCTTCTAACGATCGGTGATAGGTTGCTGCCGGAAAATGCGCTCCATCAAATCATACAACTCCGGGTTCTTTTGTTTGAACAGCAGCGGTCTTTCAAAAAAATATTCAGCGGCTACGGCAAAAAATTCGGCTTCATTGGTGGCGCCATAGGGGTTTATATCACTTTCATTTTCTTTGATTGCCTGTATTTCTTCGAGCATCAGTTGAAGCCACGGACGAACATACTTTTTATCCAACAACAATTCCGGAATACCATCAATATCGCCATCGGTTTTATCGATCAGGTGTACAAACTCATGGATAGCCGTATTTTCCTTATCGGTTTTATTGCTAAATCCGTCCCGCAGGGCAGATCGCGAAATCACCATCATTTTATGCAGCGCTCCACTGCCTACCATCCCCTGAATATTACGGTCAGCATTGCCTTCTTCAAGGCTGAACTGATGATCAAACAGGTCGGGATACACCAACACCTCATGCAGGTTGGGATATCTCCAACCGGGGAAGGCAAAAATGGGGATGATGGCACTTGCCGCTAACAATACCCTGTCCTCATCGGTAACTTCAATATTGACGGCGGTTACCGTAACTTCCTGAATAAAAGCACCCACTTCCTTTTGAAACCGTTGCTGTTCCTCCTTACTCAGCCGGGCATAATAAGCTACCTGTTGTTGCAGTGTGTTTGCAATGGTTTCGGGTGCCATGATAACCGGTTTCTTTTTGGGCCGGGACAGGGCCAAAAAAATACCAAAAACTACAGCAAGAATGGTTATGATCAGTGCGGCCAAGAGAGATATATTTTTTCACCCATAAAGGTAAGCTGATACAGCCGGCAACAACCCATCTTTTATTCCGGATTGATCAGCCCGGTAAGCGAGGTATTGGTTTCCGGGAAAAGCTTTTGTTTGAAAAAGGTAGTAAGTCTTTGTATAAGAAAACAGGCAAAGAAGCCAAATACAACCCCTGCTAAAAGACCCAAGGCAGCGCCTGACATCAGGGCGACTTCTGCGGAAACAGATGCAAATAGTTTGTTCAGCAACCAAAAACCGGCAGACACCAACCCGATGCCTCCGACAGCACTGCTCAAAACAACAAAGGCATTAAACCCTTTTGCAAATGACTTTTTATGGATGCCTATGATGATGGATGTTGATAAAATGCCCATTGTCACCAAGGCAAAAAGAATAAATAAGGCTAAAATGGTTAATACAATACCTGCCCCTACGCAAAAAAACATAAAGGCAATACCAATCAAGGCAAAGACAGCAAGTCCGGGAGCAAAATCATCCTCCATTTCTACATCATTTTTCTCTTCGTCAGCGGACAAGCTTTCAGAAGGATAGGTCCTTGTAATCTTTTGGGTGCTATCAGCAGATTGACTTTGAGATGCAAGGCTTAGTAGTATGAAAAAAAGCAGCGTGGTGATATGGATTGGCAGTTTCATAAAATCGGTTTGGTTGGCAAATATTAACCTCGTTTAAATCTGTAATAACCTATTGGAAAAGAATACAAATGTCAAGCTTATCCCAAGAAATAAAAAAGCTGAAACGGAAATTAAAAATATTAGAAAATCATTTAACAGCAATATCAGGATTATTCAGAATTTTGATGCGATCAGATACCCTATAAAACCAAAGAAACAGGCTATACCCATCATACCAATAGCCGTTTTTACCGACACCATCTCTCTGGCTTTTTCCTGATCAAGTCCATTATTCGCCTTAAAAAATAAAGATAACCTCAGTCCAATCGATCCATCATAAAGTCCTAGCAATCCAACCAATAATAAAACCAAAGACAAGTCTGCTTTTTTGGATAAAACATAGCCGACCCCAATAAAGACAATGCTGGAAAGTATGCTAAACCATGTGTAATTAAATGACAATTTCCTTGAAAGAATTGCACCAAGAGTACCTATCAGGGTAATCAGAATTAAACCTAAAATAAAGTAGAGCATTTTGAAACAGGATATTGTTGCTTTTGATCAAAAAATTTATCATATAACGAATAGCATCATAACCAGGGCTATGAAATGAATCATGAGATTTACCCAATATACCTTGTCAACTTTAAGGGTCAAATATATATTTCTTAAGAAAAGGATGGCTACCGTTGGAATGAACAATAAAAAAGATAAGGCACCCAATCCCGGCGTACAAGGACCACTGGGCGAAAATCTTTGTAGCAGAAAAATAGTTATTATGGCAAGCGTATAAAAAAGAAGGGTTGGCCAAATGGTCTTATAAGTCATAGTATTGGATGTGAGGTAAGCAGACATCAGAGTTCTAAGGACATTTTTAATCGCCCTCCCAATCCGGTTTGAATAATTTTCAGAAGTGTAGAAAGTCTGATATCGCTTGCATTGTTTTCGATACGTGAAATATATGACTTATTTGTGCCGCATTTTTCTGCAAGTTCCTGTTGTGTCATTCCAAGTTTTAACCTTGCTTCTTCCAGCAAAACTCCAAGTTGGAAAGTTTCAAATTCCTGCTCCCATTGTTCTCTTTGAGGGTTTCCTCTTGTACCATATTTGGTGTCAAGTATTTCTTCCAGAGTCGTTATATCATTGTCTTTTTTCGCTTTCATATTCGTGTTTTATTCTTAAAGCTCTCTCAATTTCTGTTCTAGGTGTCTTTTGAGTTTTCTTTTGAAACCCGTTTCCTAAAATCAACAGATTCCCTTTATTAAAAAAAGAAAAAATTCTAAATATGTTTCCGCCAACTTCTATGCGTATTTCAAAAAGTCCTTCTGTACCGCTCATATGGTCAAAATACTTTTTTGGAATTCGTTCAATTGTTTGCAACAATTTCAATGTCCATTCTATTTTTCGTTGGACATCATCAGTCTGGACTTCGTAAAAGTCCAAAAAATACCTTTTGTATGCAACAACCTGTCTGATAGGCTTCACTTTACAAAGTTAACTATTCAGACAACATTCTGCAATTTTTTCAACCAAATATTTAAAAGTTGGCATCGTTCTTGTGATTTTTATTGCATTTCTGTTCTGCAGGGACTGTTATTGCTTGCTTATTTAAGAAGTAATCATTAATAGCCGTTTCAGAATATTTGAAACTTGATTTACAAAGCAAAGTCCGACATCCTTTACCCTTTCGGTTAAAGCAGTGGTATTTATTAATAGTCGGTAGGGGTTTATTAAGTTTAAAATAATCTTCCTCTACCTGATTTGAATCATATTTAAAGAAGATTAACTTCCATAAGGCTCCTTTTATTTACCCTATCACAAAACAGATGAGATAGGGTATAATGTATTATTTATCAGAGGAGCATGAAATCATGTCTGTCTGAACTTTACCGATGCTTCACCCGATGCTTATAAGATAATCCAAAAGTAAGGATCCGGTCATTTGGTTTTATGTTTTGGATGACCACATTTTCATGGGTGTACGTGTACAAAACATTAAAAGCAAGTCCTTTCCAAACCGGAAAATCTGCTCCTAAATCAAACTGCGTTCTGTAGTTATTGCTGTTGTTAAATGCAGGTTGCCAAAAGGCATCATAATAAATGCGCAAGTGTTTTTGGAAAAAATAATGCCAGCCCGCAACATAAGCAGTAGCCCGCCAAACCTTTATTTTAGAGTTCCCACTGTATTCTGAAAAATTATAGGTGCTTCCCTTAAAATTTGTTTGCTCATGAACCGCACTAACAGAAAATTTAATTTGGTTTTCAGACCGGCGAATTACCTGATAAGTAACACCTGCACCTGCGAAATACCGGAAATCTATTTTTCGGCGAAAGTTGGCAGAAATATATCCAATAGCAAAGGGGTAGACTTTATGTTGAAGTTTATAATACAAGTAATTACGGCTGAATAGATCATTGTCTGCCTTTGTGCCGAAAAATGACTGATATAAACTGTTGTTCTGCGATTTGAAATCAAAAGACTTAACCGGTGCATAGGTAATATCGAGCTTACTTCTGAGTGCCAGCAGCTCTACATTTCCTTTTTGATAATTACCGGAAACGGAAGCTCTGATTTGAAATTTAACGGTATCGCTTTCATTAAGCTGACACCATACAACCATCGGCATAAGCAGGCTTAACAAAACCGCAAAAAGACACTTCATATTATTTTACTTTTACTAAGGGAGCTCCGAGAGTCACTGGTCTGTCTTCTTCCCTGCAAATATTTTTTCCGGCTTCGGGTCTGCTACCTAAGAACAACTTACCGGTCCGCAAACTCACCAAATCATACTCCTGTGCACAGGCCGATTTGCTTTCTAAAAAGGAACATCCTGTATCAGTAATATCTTTTTCCTGATCGGGTGTTAAGGCACAGTTGGTGAACCCCAAATTTGTAATCAGCGAAGAATCCGTTGTCAGCAGAGTTACATATTTATGATCGAACCTAAATAGGGCTTCCGTAGCTTCCTTCACAACTCCGGAAGGGTTCCCAAGCTCATAATTCCCTGTTGCACGGAACCTGAACACAGGCATAGAGGCCGCACTATCCAGGTATAAGGTAAATTGTACTTGCCAGGTGGAATCGGCCATTTCGAATACCCTGTTTCCAAATGTCCCGTTTCCCAGTGCTTCGGTTGTTTCACTTTTCCAGTTTCCCGAAATATCAGGTTTGCTTTTACCACAGGAAGCAAGTACAATAGAACATACAGATAATAAAATAATTGAATTTCTCATGATGGTGTTTTTTAAAAATGCATTAATGTATCGAGCGGATAATTTCAATAAACTTCTCGGGCTGTACCACAAAGGGCAAATGGGAAGTATTCATTTCAAACACTTTTTTGATGCTGCCATTGTCCTTGATCATTTGCTGTTGTAGGGTATAAGGTACCGCCTGATCGAGGGAGGTGGTAATATAGTATTTTGGTATGCCTGCAAACTTGGAGGTCAACGTCACCTGATCATTCAATCCTTTTACCGGTTCGGCCCGGTGGTATTTTATCAGCGCTTCTTTCATATAAGGCGGGCAATCGGCACAGACCGCATCCGCAAGCGCTTCTTTCTTTATAGTTGCCAGTGAATAGTCTTTATTAAATATAAGATTGGCACCTACTTTACTCGTATTGTCTTTTTTAGAAAGATCCAAAACAGATTCTCCATTTTTGGGCAGGTATGCTGACACATAAATCAGCTCCTTTATTTTTCCGGGAATATTTTCACCTACCTGAGAAACCACAGCGCCCGCCATGCTGTGTCCTATCAGGATAACTTTTCCCGGTTGCGCATTTACGGCATCGGTCACCGTTTTTGCATATTCCTTTAATCCAATTCCGACACCATATGTGTTATCGGCACCATGTGCAGGTAAGTTTACCACCACTACATTGGCATTTTTAGCCAGCTCATTTCTTACAAAACCCCAGGCGCTTTCATCGGCCCAGGCACCATGCACAAGCACGTAGGTAGGATAACGGCTTTTATCTTTTTCCAGTTGTGCGATGATCATTTTTGCAGCCTCGGCTCCGGAATTTTGTTGTTGCCCGGTTATTAGATTCCCATCCTGCACAGCGTAAGCCTCAAACATAGGCGCTACGGTAAATTTTGTGTTGGACATTTTCCGGGCAAGATCTTCTATCCGGAAAGGTTGTATTTGTTGCCCTACATAAGCATCCGCATAATTTTCTTCGCTGTTGGCAAAGCCGGTCCATGTCTTTCCATCCACCAGGTATTTTCCGCTGGTCAACTTTGTTTTTAATAAGATGCAGGTACCATGGCAGATCGCTCCGGTGGGTTTGCCTGTTTCATAAAAATCAACAAAGAATTGTTGTAGCTCCTTATTATCAATAAAAGTGTACATGGGCCCCTGTCCTCCACAAACCAGTACTGCCTTATAATCCTTTGGATTTACGTCGGAGAGTTTGATGGTATTTTTCAATAAGGCAGCTTTTGCAGGGTCTTTCAAAAACCCAAGCGATAAAAAATCCCAGGCAGCATATTTGCTTTCATCTTCCGGATCGCTAAAGCCATCAATTTTTATCTCACCACCATCGGGGCTTGCAATATCTACCGAATACCCTGCCGTTGAAAACTCCCAGTAGGGATGAATGACTTCGGCAGCCCATACGCCAATTGGCCATCCGGTTTGCTTACTGACAGCGGGATTGGAGGCTATGAGCAGAATCTTGCCGTTGTTACCAGCATTGTGTTGGGCAAAAGCCTGGGGAGCAGCTATTGCAAACAGGATAAATAAAACTATATTTTTCATAGGTGTATTTTTTAATGTTTTAAAATTTTAAATGCCATATTTCTACCAAGCCCGGTTTTGAAGGCAAGGTTGCCCCAAAGCAGGGCTATATTTTCCATCATAGGTAAGGCCTCATTGCCACCGAGAATATAGCAGTTACCAAAGCCAAGATCTTTTGAAAGTTGAATGGCAACAAGCCTTGCTTTTTCACTGTTACCGGCAACAAATAAATCGGCCTGCTCTACTCCATAAACAGGGTTAGCCATGGTTTCAAAACCTACTGTGCTAAAACATTTTACAATGTCTTCATTCCCCGTCAATTTTTTCAGCGCATCTGTGCCATTCCCGTAATCCTTCAGTGGCTTTCCAAAAGCATTGGTAGTTTCAATAATTATCTTACCGGAGGTGTCCCCCAATGATGTTGCTATTTCGGGTACAGAAGCGAGGGGAACACTGATGATGATTACCTCACTTTGTTGTACAGCCTCCGCAATAGTCAATGCCAATACATTGCCGGGTAATTGGGCTTGCTTTTCCCTGTCAGCCAAATCCCCGGCTCGCATGCCTGCTATAATGGTATGGCCCCTGGCCGAAAAACCCGCCGCAAGGGCTCTGCCTATCTTTCCAAACCCAATGATTGCTATATTCATTTATTATTTTTTTTGTGGATGAAAATTGCCGGTCATATACCCCGCCTATTTTGAATGGTAAAATTGAACTTATATGCGTTGCCATACGCTATACTACACGAAAGTGAGATACTATCTTTTTGGAAAGTATTGGATCCGCCACATGGATTTAAGAAGTATCTTTAACTTGTAAAAACTACCTGCAATGCCTGATTTTACTTACGACCATAAGGTGTACTACAACCCGGTTGAATTTGCTTTACATTTTATTGGAGGCACCTGGAAGATGCCTATTTTGTGGCGGCTGAACAAAGCGACCATGCGGTACAGCGAATTGAAGAAAAAATTGCCGCATATTACGCATAAGATGCTATCCACACAGCTGAAAGAACTGGAAAAACATCAATTGATCACCCGAAAAGCCTATGCCGTTGTGCCCCCTAAAGTGGAATACACCATATCAGAAAAAGGCAGGGCCGCTATGCCTGTCATCGAATTCATCAGAGATTATGGCCTTGTGCTGATGAAAGAAAAGGGTATTTCAGAAAAGGAGAAAACAGATTCAAAAGAGGAATAAAAACAGAAGATAAAAAGTACCAAAGGGGTTTTAAGGTAGTTCTGATTTCTTTTCCTTAATCAAACATCAACTCCTTCACCTTCTGCTTGTCTTCCTGCTCTTTTTTAAGATCCCACATGGTGCCAAATACGCGGTCCCACAGCGTGGTGCTTACCCCAAATCCCTTGTTCTGATCTTTGTAATGATGCAGGTGATGGTTGCGCCAAAGCGGCTTCATAAATTTGAAGGGTGGGTTAAAAGCATGAATTGCATAATGCATAGTGCCATAGGTGAGGTACCCGAGGATAAAACCGGGGAAGAAGAAAAAAGCCGCTTTGCCCAACGTCAGATATTGAAGAGAAAATACGATGGATGAAATAAGGAGGCTTGGAACCGGAGGCATCAGCAATCGCTGCTTGTCGCGGGGATAATGATGATGATTGCCATGCAGGATATATACAATTCGTTTTCCTCTTTCAGTCTCCGTAATCAAATGAAATAAAAAACGGTGCGCTGCATATTCAAAAAGCGTCCAAAAAAAGATCCCGGAGATCCACCAAACAAAAACCTGCAGCCCCGAAAAAGAGGAAGTGCTGTGGGCGTAGTACATCATCCACGTCAATACAGGTACGTAAATACCCCAAATGACATACGGATTGGTTTTGGTTAGTGCTTCTAATGCAGGGTTTTTGAAAAGTTGTGCCTGCCCTTTGTTATTTATTTTATCGAACTGCATAAGCCCATGCGTTAACAGATAACGAAAGTACAAAATCCATACAATCATTATAGTCTGCTTGGATGAGTGGCTTCCTGAATTAACAATTCTACAATTTTATACTATCAATGGTTCTTTCGTTTCCCCTTTCCGGTTGATTGCTCCCTCGATCAATTTCAATTAGCCCGCCCGGCAAGTATTCGTTTTACCGGCGTTTTTTTCCTCTTTTACGGGGTAAAGGTATTTTCTCAACTGGCAGCGGTTGTCCGATCAGCTCATCTAAACGTACAAACTGATAGCCTTCTGTTTTTAATTGCTGAATCAACAGCGGCAGCGCCCGGTAAAATTTATCTGTTCTTGCCGGATCCGTTCCGGCATGTATTAGCAGGATATAGCCATTCAATCCATACGGCATGGCTCTTGCCCGGTTCATGATCGATTGATAAATGACATCTACATTGCGGTAATTGGGCATATCCGGCGTGGTATAATCGGCTGTGCTTAATGTTCCCGGTGTATAGTTGATCAGCGTGATGCCCATTTCGGCCGACCAGGCGGCAATACTGTCGTTGTACCATTCATAAGGCGGTAGAAAAATCGGTGCTTTTTCCACCGGAAGCCCACCCGGCGTCAATACGGCATAATTTTTCAAAAGATCCTCTGTAAAGGTTTCCTTAGAAATAAGCAGGCTATCTCTGCGGGACCAATCGGCATACAGCAAATGATCATAACTATGCGGCCCGATATAATGTCCAGCCTGCCTGAGCGTTGCTATCCCTGCTTTGTTTTTTTCTGCAAAAAGACCGGTTGCAAAAAACCCGGCTTTGATTTTTTCCCTTGCCAGCGTTTGGCTAATAAATTTCAATCCATCATGGTATTCATGCCCGGTAAATACAAGCGCAATTTCGGGGGCACTGCTATCTCCCCGAATGATAGCGCCCTGTTCCATTTGCAAACCATTGGGTTTTTGCAAAATGGCTTCTGACTCTTTGGAAGCCAACAGGTAAATGAGCGAAGCGGTTCCATCCATCGTGGGCTCATTGGTACTGTAATCCCCATAATCATCATGATACACCGCAAGGTTGCTTTGCCATTGCGCATAGGCATCAGGTTTGGTAAGGCTGATGCCTATCAGGTTTTTGTAAATAGAGGTGTAGACCGGTCCATCCACCAGTCCGCCATCCACCGGCATCGCTCCACCGTGGGTAAACCAGCTATGCGGATCTTCCGGCGCATCGCCTCGTTGCGGCAATCCGTAAACCATGCTTGTGCCCCAGGGATTGCACCCAAATAACCAGTCGAAATTGGCCTGCTCCAGCAGCGCAAAATCGGTATTGCCCGTCGTGCTTCTGTACCAGTATGCCTGATTAGCTGCGGCAACGGTCAGGTTATTGCTGCACCATATAAAAGGGATACCCCGCATAAAGGCATTAACTTGTGCTTTAGCCGCTATTTGTTCCAATCCCATCCGCATCCAGTTGATATAAGTCTGCCGGTTTGGGTCTTTATCCGAAAGCGAAGCTGCCATTTCGTAATGTGCGGCATTGGCAAAAGGATACCATTGATAATGTCGTGCCGTGTCTGCACCCATCCAGGGGGTTACCGGCTCCTTTTTTCCGAACTCAAGCGCATATTTAGCATAGGCATTGTTGCGGGTTCCCCGGTACAGCAGGCTTGCCGCTAATTCCATATCATCGGCCCAGTTG
Source organism: Chitinophagaceae bacterium (assembly GCA_041739485.1). Classification (GTDB taxonomy): domain Bacteria; phylum Bacteroidota; class Bacteroidia; order Chitinophagales; family Chitinophagaceae; genus Phnomibacter. Next base: position 2,771 of record JBGSNV010000075.1, on the reverse strand, counting down.
TCTTCTTCGTAAAAGTAGGGAGCACGGTTGGGAGCGGTTTGACAAACCCCCGGATTGGCGATTCCCCAATCGTAGGCATTCAGCGCCCTTTCGCGAAGCCGTTCAGCAAAAGGCGCATCCCTGCGGGCAAAAAGTTGCTGACCAAGCGCAAAGGCGGCACTAAATTTACCAGCAATATTGGCGGCACCATTGCTGCGATTTTTAAATTTATCGCTACCCTGTGGCTTGCCGCTTACAAAATATACCGGTCGCTGATCACCCCTGCCATACTGACTGTCGAGCGCCGGTCGTCGCATGCTGATATGATCGCGGTCGTCGCCAATCTGATGAAACATCAGGGTTTTGGAAGGATGCATTTTTATGAGCCAGTCCAAGCCCCATCTCGCTTCATCGGCTATATCAGGTCGTCCATTGCGGCCGGGCAGCCCATTGGCGGCATATTGATCGGCGAACACCCGGGGAAAATCCCGCCAGGCAGCCAGCAACTGATAACTGGCATTGGCACTTGTAGTAACGTATTGCAGATAGTCGCTTGCATCGTGCCACCCCCCGCTTACCGGTACATAGCTACTGTCACTCATAGGACCATCGAGCGTATAGCCATCACTGGTATGGCAACTGTCGTTAAGCACCGGATTAAAGCCGCTGCGTTGTTGCCGCATATAACGTAAACAAAAATCGGCCGCTCCGCGATACACATCATAACCGATCACAAATACCGGAGAGCGGCTTTGTCCGGCTTGCAGGTAATACTTGCCGGGTTTGTTAAAGGCACTGAAATGCAATTGATAGGTTTGCTCAAAAGGACCATACGCCCCGAATGCCGGGCCGGCATCCGCCTCAAAAACCACTTGTTTGTTAGTGGCATCTATCAAAATGAAACCGGTAAGGGCCTCTTTTTGCTTGCTTCCCCATACCGCCATTTTCACACCGCCCGGAGTGTAGCCCAATTGATTGATTCGAATAACAGACTGCGAAAACAGGCCGAAAGCAGGCAACAAAAGCATAAGCGGCGCCATACAGCGGAAAATACAACTCATTGTGGGGTGAAGATACCATGCCAACGCATCTTTAACAACACAAAATCAGCCTGCACCGTGGTTTCACTTATTTTTACACCCACGTTTAAAAAAAATAGATTCTTATGAAGAAACTGTTGGTATTCCTGTTTTGCATTTGGATGAGTATATCCGGAAAAAGTCAGCAAGGGGCTGAACCGCAAAAAGCTTCGGAAACAGCCGGTTACAAAATAGAGCTGCAAATTAAACCCTATCAAAATCAATGGGTTTATCTGGCCTATTACTATGGGGGCATCAAAGGATTGGGAGACAGTGCCTACTTAGATGCCAACAGCCGGGGTGTTTTAACCGGAAAAGAACCGCTTAAACAAGGAGTCTATATTATGGCCTCCCCGCAAAAAACCATTCTGTTTGAAATGCTCATTCCTGATGATCAGTTTTTCAGCATCTCTATGGATACCTTACAAGCCGACCAAAGCCTTAGCTATATCGGCAGCGAAGAAAACAATCAGTTTCTTGAATACACCCGCTACATCAGCCCGAGAGCTATTGCTGCCGAAGAAGGCCGCAAAGCCATAGAAGCAGCCGCAGAACCGGCTGAAAAAATAAGCATTCAAAAAGAGGTAGACCGTCAGCTTGAGGAAATAAACGCCTACCGCAAAAAGGTCATGCAGGAGCATCCGGAATCAATGCTTGCCCTGCTTTTTAATACCATGCAGGATGTTCCTTTACCCGAAAAGCTTCAAAACCCGAAAACAAAGGTGGACAGCCTTGCACAATATCGCTTTGCCAAAGATCACTATTGGGATTATTTCGACTTTATGGATGGCAGACTGGTACGCACGCCCATTTTTGAAAACAAACTGAAAACCTACCTCAACAACTGGGTAGTTCCCGACTCCGACAGCCTGATCTACGAAATGAACTGGATGATGGCATTGGGCAGAAACGACCCGGAAATGTCGCGGTACCTGATCAGCTATTTTGTAGACAATTACATGTACCCTAAAATTATGGGGCAGGATAAAGTGTTTTTACATGCCTTTGAAAAATACATTGCCAACAACAACCCCGCTACCGACTGGCTCAACGAAAAACAACGCAAAGCCATCACCGATCGGGCTTATATGGTTATGGCCAACCAATTGGGAGCACCGGCCTACGATATGGTGCTGGTAGATACCGCGGGTAAAACCAGAAAATTATATGACATAAAAAGTGATTATGTAGTGATCAATTTCTGGGATCCTCATTGTGGCAAGTGCAAAGAGGAAATGCCCAAACTCGACAGTCTGTACAAAACAAGCTGGAAGAAAAACAACGTACAGGTGTATGCCGTTATGGTAAACGAAGACGCATTGATCGATTGGGCACCGGCCATCCGAAAAGACGGCAAAGGGTGGGTGCATGTACACCAAACCAAGGCAATGCGGGCTGAAGAAGAAAAAGCACAACAGGCCAACTTCCGGCAGCTTTACGATATGCGTAGCACGCCCACTTTGTTTTTACTCGATAAAGACAAACGCATCATCGCCAAAAATCTGGGTCTGGAAGACCTGAATAATGTGTTGGAGCAAAAAATTAAACAGGCAAAGTCAGGTTCCTAAATCATGTATTTTTACCGGATATGATGCGATCTTTATTCAAAAGCAGTTGGATCATCCTGTTACTTGGCGGGCAGGCTTTTGCACAAAGTCCAACGCTTTTTTCCTTTGGTAAAAAAGCAGTAAGTACCGATGCTTTTTTGCGGGC
>JBGSNV010000411.1:0-13332 GCA_041739485.1 Chitinophagaceae bacterium | reverse complement strand
GCATTGTCTTAGGTAGAGACGCAATGCATTGCGTCTCTACCTAAGACAATGCATTGCGTCTCTACCTAAGACAATGCATTGCGTCTCTACGTATGCCATTGCGTCTGTACCTAAGGCATTACCCCTATTCAAGACATTCATTATAAGTGTCAACATGTTCAATCATCTCTTAATTCGAAATAGGGATATCAGCAGGAGTATTTATTTGAAGATTGGAGAAGTAAAGATGATAAAAAAAATGTAGAGCAGTATGTGAATTGTATAATTTTTCTCCTCTATTGTGTAACAATATATATTAAAATTAAACTCATCTTTGTTATTGAAATACTTACTCATAAATAAAATAAGTTCCATGGAAAACTTAACAGAATTAGAAGGAAACTGGAATGAAATAAAAGGAAAACTGAAGCAGAAATTTTCCATACTTACAGATAATGATTTTCTGTTTGCAGAAGGAAAAAAAGAGGAAATGCTGGGAAGGCTTCAATCTAAATTAGGTCAGACAAAAGTAGAAATTAACAAGCTCATCGCTGAATTATAATCATTTATTAAACAATTTTTAAAATATTTAAATCATGGGAAATATACTTTACATCGTTGCAGTCATTTTAATCATTTTATGGTTGATAGGATTTTTAGGTTTTCAGGCCGGAGGAATCATTCATATTCTTTTAGTAATAGCAGCCATTGCCATTATACTGAGGATCATTCAGGGAAGAAAAGTCCTGTAAAATAGTAGAAATAAACTTCACTGCTAATTCAGTGTGGAAGAACCGGATAGAAACAGAAGTATCCAGCGATTTAAAAATAAAATCAGAATGAATCTGAAACGAATTTTTGGTGCTTTGCTTACTGCACTTGGTATCGGTGGGCTTATTTATGCAGCCATTCTTTTTGCCAATACCACAGGTGTGACCTATGCCATAAAGTCTCTCGCTATTTACGGGATTCTCGGATTGATATTTTTTATCTCCGGCATCAGCCTTGTACGCACAACAAAAGATGAATCCTGAGGAACAAGTTTTTATTAACGAATAGCCTTCAACAGTAGAATGCTCTCCAGGAATCTAAATGAATGATAGACTTAAGAAACAACCAACAAATAAAAAGAACCATGAAAAAGATGAATGTTTTGATGACTACCGGTATTTTGCTTGTAGTATTGGCGGCCTGTAACACGGAGGCTGATGAAGCAGTTAAAAGTGCAGATAATGTAAATGTATATGTTGACTCCATTGAGAACCTGACACCAGTATACACTACGGAATACTGGGCTACGATTGATGATGGTTACAGAATGCGCGTTGTAAAATCTGATGAATCGATAGAGATTTTGGGAGAGACGGATAAAGAAAAGCTGGCAGCGAGTAAATTGAGATACGAAACTTTAAAAGCCAAATACGAAGCGAATATCTTAGCTACGGAAAAGGCAGTCGCATCTGATTACAGGGTGATATTAAGAAACAGATTATTTGGTGAGGGAATGATTGGCAATGATATGGGTTTTGGTTTTGCAAACGCAAATAACCTATTGAATATTTATGACAACTTTGTAAATACGGTAGCGGATAACAAAGATAGTTTTACCCGCGAAGATTGGGATGAAATTAAAGTACTGTATGAGGCATTGGATTCCCGTAAAAATACTGTAGAAAAGGAATTACCCGATGGAGATAATCGTAAAATAGCCGGATTAAAAATAAGATTTGCAACGCTGAAAGCAACCAACAGAGGTGGGGCAAAAGCAGAAGAGAACAGAGAGTCGAAACAATAGAGAGGATTATTTTGATTTGAATGAGGCGGTCTCCAAAGAGGCTGCCTCTTTTCTTTGCCGGAAGTTGGGTTCCTGATAGTAAGTTTGTAGCCATGCCTGGGGTAGAGACGCAATGCATTGCGTCTCTACCTAAGACATTGCGTCTCTACCTAAGACATTGCGTCTCTACCTAAGACATTGCATTGCGTCTCTACCTAATGCAATGCATTGCGTCTCTACATTAGGCATCGCGTTATTTCTATTCCTCATTGGGTACCCGTAAGTTCACTTTCAATTCATATATATCCAATTCACCTTCAACCTGCCGGATGACTGCATCACTATGTTTTCCTTCTTTATGCATTTTCAGTAACAGGCTCCGTTGAAATTTATGAATTTCTACCTGTGCCATAATCAGGGCGTCCGCAGGTATCGGCTTTATTTCTTCCTCATTGCGTTTTGCTTTTTTATAGCGGATTCTTTCCTTAGTGAGTTCATCAATAATTCCTTCAAATTTATTTTTTAATACGATTTCTGCTTTTTTGCTCAATCGAACCGGCAACTCATTTTCAATAAATTGCAGGGTGCTGATTGCAAGGGATAATTTCAATTCATTATGCTCTTCATCCGGATTTTCGGGTGGTTTTATTTTAAGCCATCGAATGAGCAATGGCAACGTAAGCCCTTGTACTACAATCGTTACAAAGATCACTACAAATGCCAGAAATATAATGGAATGTCTTTTTGGAAATGCAGATCCATCCCCCGTTACCAAAGGCAGTGCAAGCGCGGCAGCAAGCGAGATAACGCCCCTTGTTCCGGTCCATGCCACGATTAGTACGTTCTTCCAGCCGTCCTCATCTATGCTGTTATTGGCTATTCCGGAGCGAGCCATTTTTCTTTTTTGAAAATAACTTTGCCAGTAGGCTCCGGAAAAAACCCAGATTATGCGGACCACTATGGCCACAAGACTGATCACCAAACCATAGCCTAATATTTCCATCAGCGGATAATTACCCAGATCCTTTATGATAGAGGGCAATTGCAGACCAATCAGGAGAAATACAAATCCGTGTAATAAAAAGATAAGGCTATCCCAAACCACCCTTGTTCTCATTCTCGCATTATATGAAAATATTTCCGGGGACCTCCATGCAATCACCAATCCGGCACAAACTACGGCTAGTACCCCCGACATATGGAAATGCTCTGCCACCAGATAAGCAATAAACGGAGTAATAAGGCTGAGGCTTGTTTCCACTACGGGGTTGTTTTCAATACGCTTATGAGCAAGGCTGAAAAGAAATCCGGTTGTAACACCAATAGCAATGCCAATGCCCGCTACCAGTAAAAATTGAATACCCGCCTCCCAAAAAATAAAGGTTCCTGTTGTAACAGCCGCAACCGCATATCGGTAAGCAATCAATGCGGAAGCATCATTCACCAGGCTCTCTCCTTCTAAAATGGTAATCACTTTTTTATTGAGCCCCAATCCCTTAATGATTCCGGAAGATGCCACGGCATCGGGTGGAGAAACAACGGCTCCCAGCACAAAAGCAAGCGGCCAGGTAAATCCGGGAATCATATAATAGGCTGCAACTGCAACAAACAGGGTGGTGAAAAAAACAAGGGAAATAGCGAGTGCTGAAATGGGCCTGATCGATGTTCTGAATTCATGCCAGGAGGTTTTTGAAGCGGCATCGTACAAAAGCGGTGGAATAAATAATACAAAGATGACCTGCGGGTCCATGGCAAGTTCGGGTAGTTGCGGAATGAATCCAAGTAATAAACCGGCAACCATTAATAAAATGGGATAGGGTAGTTTCCGCTTATTGGCAATGGCATTTATGCTAATCATGATTGCCATAATAAATACCACCATTGTAAAATCTTCCATACACTCTCAAATTATGTATAAAATTTATATTTGTTGGAACTGTTATTCTGTGATGTTCCAAATCGGTTGCTTGTATGCTGAAAATTAACAGTTAGTCCTATAATTGGTCGGGCGATCTCAGGGATTTATGAAGTATTTAAAAGCGGCTTGGCGATAGTAGTATTTGCTTAAAGGTTTGGGGAGTCAGTGGGATTTTATTTTTGAAAGGAGAGCATTACAATGGAAAAGGTTTGCAGAAGCCGAGGGAAACATTTACGGAAAGCAATACTATGTTTTACTAAGCAGTTCCGGATGTTTCTATACCGGAAGTTTTATTTATAAAGGATTCCGGGCAGGAAAATTGAATAAGCGAATTGGGGAACAATAAATTATCTTGCCTGTTCAATTTTTTTATTTGAGCAAAAATTACGCATACTGGAAAGAAAGATTTGGGAATTTTTCCGGGACAAGTGATCTCTACCCGCATCATGTTGATTGCCGGCGCATCGATGATTTAAATGATGAAGGGTTGGCATATCTTCTTTCCGGTATAAGGGGAATAAACATGCTCGACCTGAATGAAACGGAAATTACCAATGAAAGCATCAAGCTGATAACTCAACTCGAATATGTAAAGGAGTTAAGAGCAAAAGGCATTGATGGATTAACCGATGATTGTGCAGAAGACCTGAACAAGATCAACGGATTGGAATTGCTGCATGTAAAAGGAACCAATATTACCATAGATGGATTGCTTAAACTCAAAGATCAGCTTCAGCTTAAAACCATATTATTCTCAGCAGCAGACATAGAAAGTATCCGGGAAAAGATGTTGAAGTTAAAGCAGATGCATCCTCATTGTGAATTTATCATAGATGGGAAAACTTACCAAACAGATGTGGTTGCTTTCATCACCTTTATTTTTAAAGACAAACATTGCCGCTACCGGATAAAAATAAAGGAGGAAACCTTTGCTGCTCCCTTGGCAATTAAACTGGTAAATTCAAAGGAAGACTATTATGAAACCGAATATCAGGAAGCTGTTTTTATGGAGGATATTGAATGGATAGAAATTCAACCCAACCCATATAACAGCAATGGAAAGTCAGATCCCGAAAAAGTATTGAATGACCTCATAGAAATTATAGAATTACTCGAAAGCATGTCTATCCCATATATGGAAGTGGATGGCAATATCAGGGTATTTATTTATAAGGGGTTATCCGTTTAGCGAAATCAGAGAATTATAAATCCGGAATCCTGGCTTGCAACTTCCGGGGAACCAACTGTACCTATAGTAAAAGTAATCAGACTATTTTTTAAAATCATTGCTATTGAATAAAATTTTGTTTTTCCTCAATAGCTAACAGAGATTTGAATACCTCTTTTAAAGCTTTCATCAACCCTGTATTTTCTGTAAAATCACCCCTGAATACCACCCACAAAAAAAGACCGCAATAATTTGTGGCCTTTATAATGCTTGTTTGTAAGTGTTTCGAAAAGGTTATCCCACTTCAGATACTATAGAAGAAACACCCTGTTTAAAAGTTTCAAAGGCATCTGAAAAGGCATTCTTTGCTTCTTCCCACTTGTCTTCCGTTGCATTTTTCAATTCCTCATATTTATATTGAAGGTCTGCTTTTTTAGATTCGAGTTTTGCAAGCTTTTCTTTTAGTTCGGCTTTACCTTCGGAGCTAAGCTTTTCCTGTTCAGCTTTCAATTCTTTTATTTCGGCTTCAAATTTATCCAGACTATATTTTGCTTCCTGCTTAAATTGTTCTTTATCTATTATTATTATTTTTTAAATGTTATATAAAATGTTATCAAAATTAATATAGGATAAATAAGGCAGTTTAAAAAACAGGAATACTTAAGATTATGTTATCTATACATTTTGTATTTACTATACATGCAGAATAAAAGAATCTATAAAATCTTCCACATTTTTTGGTCAGTCAATCTATTCCTTTATATTAATGGAAATTAATTTTTTAATCTTAAAAAAATAAATAATAAAATGAGTAACATTAAATTAAAGAATAAGAAAGTAGCAATATTAGTAACCAATGGTTTTGAGGAATCTGAATTAATAGAGCCCCGGAAAGCATTGACAGATAATGGCGCTATTACACATATTATATCCTTGCAATCAGGTACCATCAAAAGTTGGAGAAACGGTAATTGGGGTATGGATATTAAAGTAGATAAAACCATTGATGAAGTGAACGAGATGGATTATAATGCATTACTGTTACCAGGTGGTGTCATAAACCCGGATACATTACGGCAAAATGAATCTGCTGTAAAATTTGTTCGTTCCTTCTTTAAAAATCAAAAGCCCATAGCGGCCATTTGTCATGGTCCTCAATTATTAATTGAAGCCGATGTGGTAGATGGACGGATGCTGACTTCCTATCCTTCCATCCGGAAAGATTTATTAAATGCCGGAGCCGAATGGTTAAACCAGGAAGTAGTGGTTGACCAAGGTTTGGTAACCTCAAGAAGTCCGAAAGATTTACCTGCCTTTAATAATAAACTGGTAGAGGAAGTTGCAGAAGGACGTCATGCACGTCAGACTGCCTAAACCAGATTTTAGTACTGTATGTAAAAAGCAGTATTTTAATAAAATGCCGGGACAGCTTTTAGAAGTTGTTTCGGTTTTTTTGTATCAATATCTATTGAATATTCCGGGATGTTATACTTTCCCCCATCCTTTCAGTAAATTTCTTATCCGGCTTCCCGGCTGTAATTAGCACTTCCCCCCTGCTTTTATAAACAATTAAATAACTCCTTACCTTATAAAATAAACCTGCTTTATTTTTCCTGCTTCTATCTTATAGACTGCAATTGCTTCCACGATGTTTGTGCCAAACTGTACCCGTTCCTGATCGATCACCGTATTGCCAAGCACCATCCTGTTTACGAGCTCGCAATGCAGGTTGGGGGTATTGGCAAACATGGGTGCATAGTTTTTTCTCATGGTCTCTTTCCCTTTGAATTGTAAGGTCGCAGGGTATTGGTACACTTCCACATCTTCTGCATAAGGCTCTAAAAACGCATCAATATTTCTTAGATTGTACCCATTTAACTGTCGCTGTGCCAACATTTCCGGTGTGTCCGGGAGTATCTCCTCCGGATTGAAGACGATGCCATTATTGATTACCCGGTAAATTTTGGTAAGATGAATCAGATTTTCTACCGGGTTTGCATATAGTAAAAGCAGATTGGCTTTTTTACCCATGGCAACGGTTCCAAATTCGTTTTCTTTATTCAGCACTTTTGCTCCGTTGATGGTAGGAGCCGTTAGGATTTGCCAGATACTCATACCGCTTTGCCGCATCGCCTGCATTTCTGCTAAATAGGAAGAAGCATGCATAGTACCAATATTACCGGCATCTGTTCCGGTTGCAATCAGCACTCCGGCATTGGATAAAAGCAGCAAATTTACCCTTGCAATAGAATCGGCTTTGTTATTGGCAGCCATTCGTCCAAGCGTAGCTTTTTTATACAGGGCAACAAGCATCGTATCGGGTAAATGATGCAAATCCATCAGCGAACCGAGCTGAAAAGGATCCGCTTGCGCCAGTTCATAGTTGCTAAAGGTGAGTTGCTGCCCGAATGTTTTGCCGTAACCACCGGAAACAATAAGGGTAGGAATGAGGATGGTTTTATTTTTCTTCAGGAGTTGTACAAAATCATCGGGCACCACTTCATCGTCAATATCATGCACTAAAAAATCGGCACCATTTTCTACAGCCAGTTGTGCGGTAATCCGTTCCGTAGCATGAACCGCTACTTTCAGGTTATTTTTGTGTGCTTCATCAATGATGGCTTTAATGATCGGCAGATTTTTTCGGGCACTTGCTTCCACGCCCAACCCATCCGCTCCTGCAATGTACCAGATTTTGATAAAATCGGGTTTGTAAGGAAGTTGCTTCTGAACACCCTTGATGCCTTCTTCTACCGTTTTTGTTAGAATAAATGGCTCATCCTCTCCAAGGTTTTCAAAGGCTTTTGGTTCATAGGTAGTCAATAAGGGACCTGTTATAAAAACAGCAGGCAGCGAATCATTTTTTGCGAGTACTTGTCGCTGTTTCAGAAATTGGATATTGGCGCCTACGTCCATCACCGTAGTGACACCGTTTTTCAGATAGCGCAGCAATTTTGTTTTCATATCCGTTCTGGCCAACGTTATTTCTGTTTGAAACGGCTTGTACTTCCGTAAATCAATCGCATCGGGTCTTGTGTACAAGCCTCCGTTCTGACTAAAATGTATATGCGTATCTATCAGCCCGGGCATGAGGTATTTGCCGGTTCCATCAATCACAGCAGCATTGACAGGAATTTTTATTTTTTTACTGTTTTGTACATTACGGATGAGGCCATCATGGATCACAACCGTTTGATCAGGAATTAATTCCTGCTTTACCACATCAACCACTGTGACATTGGTAATATGGGTTTGTGCCTGCGATGCATACACACCATAAAGGATAATCAGTAGAAAGATTTTTTTCATAACCTGTAATTTAAAAACTGCACGTTTTGAATCTGATGTAAACAGAAAGATAAGTAAATTACTTTTCCGATTAGTTCAGGAAAACCGTTTCTTATTTTATAAAACCCTTTTTCTATCTTCATGCCCAATTTTATAGAAATGAAGAACGTATTTATCCTTATTGTACTATTAGTAATTACGGTTATTACCCATGCGGCAACGGTGGATACCTTGGCTGTACAAAGTAACCGTATGCATAAAGACATTAAAACGGTGGTGATTCTGCCTGCATCTTACGAGGCTTCCGGTACATCCTTTCCGGTGCTTTACCTGCTGCATGGGGCCTTTGGCAATTATACAAACTGGATTTCGAAGGTACCTCATATACAGCAACTCGCCGATGAAAACCGCATAATCATCGTTTGCCCCGATGGGGGCTTTACAAGCTGGTATTTCGACAGCCCGATTGATAGCAGTTTCCAGTATGAAACATTTATCAGTACCGAGCTGCCGCAGTATGTGGATGCTAAATATAATACCATTAAAGATCGCAAAGGCCGGGCCATTACCGGTTTAAGTATGGGCGGACATGGCAGTATTTTTATTGGTTACAGGCATGCTGCTACCTTTAGTGCCTGTGGTTCTACAAGTGGTGCCCTCCACGTTTCCGTCATCACCCAAGGCTACGATGTCGAAAAGCGCTTAGGCGATACTGAAGCCAATAAAAAATACTGGAACGATTGGAGTGTATTGAATGTGGTGGATAATTATCCTGCCGATTCCGTGGCCATCATCATTGACTGTGGTACCGAAGACCGGGTATTAGCTATGAATAAGGCGGTACATGAGAAACTCATTAAAATGAAAACACCTCACGACTATATCGAAAGACCCGGTGGCCATAACTGGAAATATTGGGAAGAATCTATCGATTATCAGATGCTGTTTTTTAGAAAGCATTTTGATCGGATGTTGAAGATCAATTAGTGCTATCTTTTAAATAGGAAGGCGGTTTAATTGATTTTATTTTAGAAGGGACTATTTTAATGCCATCAGTGAACTCATTATGGTTGCAGGTACTTTGGCGTTTTAAGCTTTATAGCATTCCATTAAAATAATTACTTGTCTATCTGTAAAACACCTCAATTTAATCCCAAAATCAATGCAATAGAATTCATGGAATTTTAATTTAGCTAAAATGGGGTGAATGCTACCTCAAACTTCGTCTCCTAAAAGATTCTTACTTGTTACGGATCTTTTTTACTATTGTCAAAGGGAAAAGGTTAACGTCAATTGTCCTCCAAGACCTTCCCGAATGATCCTCATCAAAGTAGTCAAACGTATATCACTTGCGTCATTCTCAATTCTTGAAATATAATTTTTAGTGGTACCGACACGCATGGCAAGTTCCTCCTGAGTAAGGTTTTGTTTTTTTCTTGCTTCCTGTATTAGTACCCCGATTTTAAACGCTTCAAACGCTTCCCCGTATTTTTCTCGGGAGGGTGTTCCTATCTTGCCATATTTCTTATCCAAATGGTCATCCCAGTTTACGATATCATTCAGCTCTTTTGCTTGCATAATACTGCTTTTTTAATTTTTCTGCTTTTTCAATTTCCTTTCGCGGTGTTTTATCTGACTTTTTCTGAAATCCATTAAGTAGGATTACAATATTACCTTTATCGAAACAACAGAATATCCTGAAAATATTGCTGCCACTCTTTATCCTCATTTCAAAAAGGCCATTCGTACCTTCCAGATGCTTGAAAAACTTTACAGGGATAATTTCTAAAGTTCTTACAAGTCCGATTACCCAGTCAATCTTTCCCTGAACTTCTATTGTTTGAGCATTATAGAAGTCCCAAAAGAAAGACCCATATACAATGGTTTTCCTGATGTAATTCTCATTCACAACTTAAAGTTACCTAAATAGATAATAATGCAAAGCAAATTTTTTCGATAGTGCCAAAAAATACCCCCTCAGTAAGAAAATACCTGTTTTTGGAAAATAATAACAAACGTCTGCGATTTATTGAAAAGGATTTATACCCGGTTTACGGTAAATCACTATTTTTTCATTGATAATAGTGGATAGATTAGATACCCTTTCTTGCGGTATTATAGAAAATAGATCATGAAAAGCCTCAAAGCTTAAGAAATACGGTCTATTTATTTTTTATGAAAAGGTTTGGGGCACACAATAATCACCAACGAAAGATCAAATTAATTGAACTAACCTGCTAACTGTAAACCTTTTTTAAATCTGAAATCCTCAACCCAATTCCCCATTAAAAGTACCACCGAGTAGAGTTCCTATTTACTCAGATTCATGCTTCTTTCCTTGTATAATTTGCGGAAATAGGGGTCCCTAAGATCTTTAATAAACCGAATAGCTTCCCCGGTACTTTTCATTTCAGGCCCAAGTTCCTTATTTACATTCGGGAACTTATTGAAACTGAAAACCGGCTCCTTAATGGCAAAGCCTTCCAATTTTTTTTCATATTTAAAATCAGTGAGTTTATTGGCCCCGATCATGATCTTGGTAGCAATATTGAGGTAAGGAATTCCGTAAGCTTTGGCAATAAATGGCGTGGTACGGCTAGCTCTTGGGTTGGCCTCAATCACATACACGGTGCCATTTTTAATAGCAAACTGAATATTAATCAGTCCTTTGATATTGAGTGCCCTTGCAATTTTTTCGCTGTAAAATTCCATGGTGGTAATAATCAACGGGGTAAGATTAAAGGCAGGTAAAACCGCGTTGCTGTCCCCGCTATGGATTCCGGCAGGCTCAATATGTTCCATAACACCCATCACATGGAAATTTTCTCCATCAAAAATGGCATCAATTTCCGCCTCCTGACAACGGTCGAGAAAATGGTCGATCAGGATTTTATTTCCGGGAATATGTTTGAGGAGGCTTACCACCGCCTTTTCCAATTCTTCATCGTTGATCACAATCCGCATTCTTTGTCCACCTAATACATAAGAGGGGCGTACCAAAACCGGGTATCCCACCTGAGCGGCTACTTCAATAGCATCGTCGGTACTGTAAGCGGTGCCATAGTTTGGATAGGGAATATCGAGTTCTTTCAGTAAATCGCTGAACCGGCCGCGGTCTTCGGCAATATCCATGCTGTCAAAACTTGATCCGATGATCTTGATACCGCGTTCATGCAATTTTTTCGCCAGCTTCAGGGCAGTTTGTCCACCCAACTGTACAATCACACCTTCGGGTTTTTCGAGTTCAATGATTTCCCAGATATGTTCCCAGAATACCGGTTCGAAATACAGCTTATCTGCCACATCAAAATCGGTACTCACCGTTTCGGGGTTACAGTTCACCATAATGGCTTCGTAACCGCACTCTTTGATGGCTATCAGGCCGTGTACGCAGCAATAGTCAAATTCAATACCTTGTCCGATGCGGTTGGGTCCGCTTCCCAAAACAATGATTTTCTTTTTGTCGCTTGGCACACTTTCATTGTGCTTGATGGTTGTGGCTGATTGGTTCATTCCGCTGTATCTGTCGCTTTAAGGCTGCAAAAATAAGCACCCTGAATTTAAAAGGGCCTCCCGATTTGAAAACCCGGAAGATTTAAGTAGTAAAGCATTGTTTATCAAGCAATTGTTTGTGCTGCTATCATCGGGTGTTTCACATCATGGTAAAACAAAAAGGTCCAGCCTTCGTGTTGGCCATCTGCCCACCACCCCTGCCGCAGTTCCATCGCTTTTTTGCCGTCATGATCGTATTTGGCGGCGTAGCGACTTTTCATCTGATTGAGTTGTGGCGCATTATCCCCGCCAAAAAAAATGATTTCGCCTTCTTCTTCTATCCAGAAAGCCTGATGAAAAGGACTGTGCCCGCCATGCATTTCGTAGCGGATATAATTATCGATCGTTCCGGAATCCTCATCCAGCCAGAAGACATTGCGGTCATGCTCAAAAAAAGCAAGCTCATCGGGAAAAAAAGACGGGAATCCTTTTTCCATGGCATATTCAAATTCGCGGCGTTGAACGAAATAGACGGCATTGTCGAAGGCACGGTCAAATTCCCCGTATTTGTCGCGGCAGCTTACCCCACCGGCATGGTCCTTATGTAAATGACTCATCAGTACCTTGGTTACCTGTTCGGGGGCAATACCATTTGCCTTCAGGTTTCTTACGATTTGCAGTTCTCCATCGGTGGAAAAGCCAAGCCCGGCATCAAGCAGGATGACATCGCGGTTTGTTACAACACAAAAGGGTTGCACCTCTACCAGCAAACTACCCATCGCCCTTCCGGCTACGGTATCATTTTCGGCAAAGGGTACAAAAACCTTATCCATGCCAATGGTAAAAGTCCCCTCGCTCAGCGGAATAATTTTCATATAAAACGGCTTTTTCCCGGATTTATCCGAAGTGTAAAGTGGCACGAAAGTAGTTCGAAAACAGCAAGGGGAAAAGGGATTCCGATGGCTATTTGAAACGAAACCGGAAAGCGGAAATTTACCCACCTTCCGCATAAGATGGAAAGACCATTCGTACAAGAATCCACCATTCTCTTAGCAAAACGGAGTAACTTATTTCCTCAATTAATTTAATCAACCTAATTAACTTAATTCCTCAATGAACTCAATTAACTGAACCCCTTCCTTCGTAACGGTGACGTCTTTGCTGTCATGGGGACGCAGGAAGCATCTTGGTTGCAACAGGTCGGAATTAAAAAGAAGTTGTCATGCTGACGAAGGAAGCATCCTGGCTGCAACGCGTCGGAACTCTAACAATGTTCCTGCTAACCTCCTACAAAAAAGCCGAGATCCTTCCTTCTTTGGAATTTGGAATTTTCCTTATTGGAATTTCCCCTTTGGAATTGGAACCTGTCTGCCGACAGGCAGGTTTTTCTTATTGGAATTTCTTCTGCCACAATTAACCTAATCCCTAATCAACCAATCCCCCCCTTAGCACATACAAACTAATCCTTGTATTTTCCATTCCTACTTCAAGTTCAGTTTGCAATACGGCAAAAGGCAGGATCTTTTCCAGAAAAGGCTTTGCCATCAACCGCTGTGGGGTTGTAAGAATCACCGTTACCTTTTTTGCCAGAAAATAATCGAGTAGATGCTCCAGTTCGGGGAAAACCGCCGGTTCGTAATTCACATCGCTCATCAGCACCACATCCACATCGCCGCAAGCGGTATAATTATTCCAGTTGCAAACCGCAGCCTC
>JBGSNV010000386.1:0-3921 GCA_041739485.1 Chitinophagaceae bacterium | reverse complement strand
TGCAGGCATATTATGGCAGAAACGGAGAATGTCCGATGCCGATTGTAAGCGCAAGTACCCCCTCCGATTGTTTTGGGGCTGTGTTCGAAGCCATTCGCATTGCTATCCATCATATGACACCTGTAATATTTTTGAGCGATGGTTATATTGCCAATGGTGCAGAGCCCTGGAAGTTCCCGATAGCCGACGACCTGCCAACAATTAATGTCGATTTTAAAACCCAGCTCGGGGATAGAGAAGATAAGTATCAACCATATCTGCGGGATGAAAAGGGCGTTCGTCCCTGGGCCATACCGGGTACACCGGGTCTTGAACACAGAATCGGCGGACTGGAAAAGCAAAATATTACCGGAAACGTCAATTATGAGCCCGATAACCACCAATTGATGGTGAAATTGAGGCAGGAAAAGGTAGATAAAATTGCTCAATATATTCCGGAACAAACCCTTGATTCGGGTCCTGAAACCGGCAAAGTATTGGTATTAGGTTGGGGGAGTACTTATGGTGCTATCAAAAGCGCGGTCAGCGATCTGCATGCGAGTGGAGTAAAGGAAGTGAGTCATGCCCATTTGCGCTATATCCGGCCATTCCCCCGTAATCTTGGAGATATCCTGAAGAATTTTGATACAGTTTTGGTGCCTGAAATCAATAACGGCCAACTTGTAAGAATCATTCGGGATGAATATCTTGTAGATGCAAAAGGCTATCACAAAATCAAAGGAACCCCGATTACCCGTTTTGAACTAAAGGAAGAGATTGAAAAATATCTCTGATCAAACAGGGTTTTACGGCACTTGTACATTGTCGATCAATCGAACTTCCCCAAGATAAGCAGCAACAAGGATAACAGCAGGTAATCCTGCCTGCTGATCTTTTTGGGAATAGGGCTGCAGGCTATCCGGGTGTGCAATGGCAACATAATCAATGGGGTCAAAGCCATTTTTCAGAAGCTCTTCGCGGGCTTCGTTTATCAGCTTTTCCGGTTCGGAGGCTTTTTTTAGAAGGGCGTATGCCAGATGGTCCATCGTTTTGAAGATCGTGATGGCCTGTTTACGTTCTTTTGGCTGCAAACGCATATTCCGGCTGCTCATAGCAAGTCCGTCCTCTTCCCGCAGGGTAGCACAGGTAACTAATTTTACCGGTAGATTTTTCAACCCGATAAGACGCTGTACCACCATACATTGCTGAAAATCCTTTTCACCCATAAAAAGCAGGTCAGGTTGTACAAGGGTCAGCAGCCTGTGCATTACCTGACACACCCCCTGAAAATGCCCCGGTCGATAAGCGCCTTCGAGCAATACTTCAAGAGAACCAAGTTCAAAGATCTCCGGATTTTTGGTTCCCTTTGGATAAATGGTAGCGATATCCGGGAGAAATAGAAGGTCGCAGCCTGCATTTTCCAGTTTTAGAATATCTGTTTCGAGGGTCACCGGGTATTTCTCAAAGTCTTTGGGGTCGTTAAATTGGGTTGGATTTACAAATATGCTAACTACGACAAAGTCGGTTTTTTGCTGAGCTTCCTGAAGCAGGGAAAGATGACCCTCGTGCAGGGCCCCCATCGTAGGAACAAACCCGATTCTTTTTCCGGAAGCAGAAAGCTGCCTGGTTTGTTTAGTAATATCAGCCTCTTTATGGATAATTATCATACATTTTATCGTTTGAACACTGACTTTAGAGGTACCTCATTTGAAAACGGGTATTTTTAGTACCTTTGCACACCTTTATATAAGGTTAGAAAAAATCTACAGCCACAATGAGTACAAAGAAAAGAATTTTGTTTATTGCAAATGAAATGTCTCCTTACCTGGAATTGACGGAGTTTTCAGAAACAGTAAACAGGTTAGCCATCTTAGCAAATAATAATAATTATGAAGTGAGATGTATCATGCCTCGGTTTGGACTAATCAACGAAAGAAGGCATCGGCTGCATGAAGTGGTCAGATTGAGCGGTATCAATGTTACTGTTGATAATGATGATTTTCCTTTACAGATTAAAGTGGCAAGTTTACCAAATGCAAGATTACAGATTTATTTTCTGGACAATGAAGATCTTTTTAAGCGGAAGTTCGTTTTCCATGATGACAATGATAAGTGGTTCGAAGACAATGAGTTGAGAACCGTATTCTTTTGTAAAGGGGCCCTGGAAACGGTAAAAAAATTTGGATGGCCTCCTGATATTATTCATTGTAGCGGCTGGATGTCGGGCCTTGTTCCCTTTTACATCAAAACAGTATACAAGCGGGAGCCAGTATTTACCCATAGCAAAGTGGTTTATACCCTTGGCCCAAATACCCATGAAGAACCCTTGGGCGAAAATTTTGTCAAGGCGGCCTTGATCAGCAATAATATCAAGGCTAAGGATCTTGCAATTTTTGAAGATGGCAATAATATGGCCATGCAAAGAGGAGGAGCAAGCTTTGCGGATGCCGTTACCATCGGAGATTCTGAAGTGGATCCTGAACTTTTAAAAGAGTTTTCTAAAATAAAAGGGAAAAAAACACTCCCTTTGATAGAGTCCGGAAGTGATTTAACAGACTATTTGAACCTGTATAACGACCTTGCCAGCTAATATTAACCGGCTTTTTAAAAAATCATATTTATTTGTGTTGAAGAGATTTAAAAGAACCAATGATGGCATCCCTCCGTTGGTAAAAGGCTTTATCCCTTTCCTGTTGATGCTGACTTGTTTTTGTGGCTGCACAAAGCTGGAGCAAACGACCTTGGGTGGCGATCTGATACCCGAAGTGGATAATATTTCTACTTTTGCCATGGACCTAAAAGTGGTGGCTAATAATTATATACCCGAAGACAGCAGTCGTTTAAGGCAATCTGATGATCATATGGTTGGTGCTATCAGCAATGATCCGGTTTTTGGTACATCCAAAGCAACCCTATTTTTTCAGATGAAACCTTTGTTTTATCCATTTACCTTCAATATTAGTGACTCTCTGCAATTTTTCGATTCCGCAGTTTTGGTTTTAAGGTTCCGCGGATTTTACGGAGATAGTGTTACTCCGGTCAATTTTAATCTGTATGAAACAGATCGGATTATTCAAGAGGATACAGCTGTAAGGCCTATCTATACCTTACAAAACAATATTGGTATCAATCGTTCCCGTTTGTTGGGTCAAAAAACCATCAGTGCCAATCAGTTCCGCGATTCTATCCGTATCATAAGAGGAGATACCATCGTTAGAACTGTCACCAATGAAATTCGAATTCCCCTAAACAGCGCTCTTGCAGAGCAAATATTTAGAGGCGATTCGGCAAGCGTTAATGGCAGCGATTCTATCTTCAATCAATTCTTTAAAGGTTTTGCACTTGAAACACAGGGAAACGCTCAGACCTTAATGTATTTTAGTTTGTCAGATGCCGGATCTGGAATTCAATTTTATTACAGAACAAAAAAGGGCCCGATTCAGGATACCCTTGAAACCAGGATTGGGACTACCTTCCGGTGCGGACATGCCGTTCGTTTCGACAGAAACAGAGGCGGAGCAGAAATCAATAATTTTACAACCCCGGATCCTGAATCAGGCGCTTCGCAGGTTTATATTCAAAGTGCTCCGGGTACAAAGGCTTCCATCAGAATTCCGGGATTAGATACTTTATCAAATAAAGTAATCCACCGTGCTGAATTGAAGATGGTGGATATCTCTACGGGAAATGGTTCGCTTGATCCACCAACTGCCCTGTATCTTGATGCAGAAAGTAAAACGGAGCCGGGTGTATTCAAAGGGATCCCTTATGATTTAAGTCCTTTCAGCCCATATTTCTGTTTTCCTACATCCGGAATTGATCTGGATTATTTTGGAGGTGTTGCCCGCAGGCAAACTATTGGTGGGAATGTTACAAGAGAGTACACCTTCAATATTACAAGATATTTGCAAAGTGTTATTAGTAGAGGAGAGCCTTCCTTTA
>JBGSNV010000349.1:0-6337 GCA_041739485.1 Chitinophagaceae bacterium | reverse complement strand
GGCAGTTATTCAGTCGATTTTTAATTGATCAGTTTACTTTTTTGCCATTCCGGCAGATGCTGAACCCCTTTTTCAAAAGTGCTTTTCGGGAAATACTTTCTGTGGAAGACACGGAATGGGCTGTCGTATCTGCCCTGACCCTTTCGGGTAACACGGCAACTAAGGTTTTTAGGGTAAGATTAGGAGAATAGCAAAAGCCACTCCGGATTCGGAGTGGCTTTTGCTATATCAGTGCTGTAATTATCTGTTCATACTCGCAAGGAACTCGGCATTGTCCTTGGTACCCCGCATTCTGCGCATCAGCTCATTCATGGCTTCTTCGGCGTTCATGTCGGCAAGATAATTGCGCAACAGGTACATCCTGGAGATTACCTCTTTATCAAGCAGCAGGTCGTCGCGACGGGTGCTGCTCGCCACAAGATCAATAGCCGGGAAGATGCGTTTGTTGGCAAGTCTTCTGTCGAGTTGAAGTTCCATATTACCGGTACCCTTGAATTCTTCAAAAATCACTTCATCCATCCGGCTACCGGTATCAATCAGCGCTGTTGCAAGGATGGTCAGGCTACCGCCGTTTTCAATTTTACGGGCAGCTCCAAAAAACTGCTTGGGCTTTTGCATGGCGTTTGCTTCTACACCCCCACTCAATACCTTGCCACTTGCAGGGGCTACAGTGTTATATGCCCGGGCAAGTCTCGTTATAGAATCAAGGAGAATCACCACATCATGACCCACTTCTACAAGTCGCTTGGCTTTTTGTAACGCCATCTGACTCACTTTAACGTGTTTATCAGCGGGTTCATCAAAAGTACTGGCAAGCACCTCGGCCCGCACGCTGCGTTCCATATCGGTTACTTCTTCCGGTCTTTCGTCAATCAATACCACCATAAGGTATACTTCGGGGTGATTGGCTGCAATGGCATTGGCTACTTCTTTCAGCAATACCGTTTTACCGGTTTTAGGTTGCGCTACAATCAAACCACGCTGTCCCTTTCCTATCGGCGTAAAAATGTCGATGATCCGGGTACTTATATTGGTTGGAGAATTGAATAGATTGAGTTTTTCGAAAGGAAAAAGGGGTGTCAGGTAATCAAAAGGAACCCGGTCGCGCAGTTGCTCATGGGTTTTCCCATTAATCGTTTCCACTTTTACAAGTGCAAAATATTTTTCTCCTTCTTTGGGAGGACGGATCGCACCTTTTACAGTATCGCCGGTCTTTAATCCAAAAAGTTTAATCTGGCTTGGACTTACGTATACGTCATCGGGACTGGTAAGATAATTGTAGTCGCTGCTACGCAGAAAACCGTATCCGTCGGGCATCATCTCTAGCACCCCTTCGCCAATGACAATCCCGTCAAATTCAACATTGAAAATCGGCTCTTTTGGTTTGGGCCGGTTTTGGTTATATTGAGGACGCTCTCTGT
This sequence comes from Chitinophagaceae bacterium, assembly GCA_041739485.1. Taxonomy (GTDB): domain Bacteria; phylum Bacteroidota; class Bacteroidia; order Chitinophagales; family Chitinophagaceae; genus Phnomibacter. The sequence goes on along the minus strand of JBGSNV010000349.1, from coordinate 4,916 downwards.
TTTCGGGAGGAGCAGCCGGTTTGATTGGCTGTACTTCTTCCTCTTCTTCCTCCTCTTCTTCTTCCTCTTCATCCGGAATTAAATCCTTTATAGCGAGTTTGTCTTTCTCATCGAGCGCACTTAGGGCATCTCTGAAAATATCCGGCATCACAAGCGTATCTTCTTCTTCCTCAATATCTTTCTTTTTCTCCTTTTTATTGGTATCAGCATCCGATTTGGCCGCAACTTCGGCTTTCGGTCTTACTGTTTTTGCGGTCGATTCCTTTACTTGCGCAGCTACCGGTTTGGCAACAGCGGTTGTTTTTTCGTTTTCCGTCTCTTCCTTTTTGGGCGCTGTATTCGCTTTCTTAGCAGGTCTGCCAGCCTTTTTTGCAGGCTTTTTAGCCTCGGGAACTTTATCATTCATTACTTCAGCTTCTTCGGTAGAATTACTTGTCGTGGTTTTCACAATTCTTTTCCTTCTTCCTTTATCTGTGTCTGAATCATCATGATCTTTACTTGCCATAACTGCCTGTTTATCTAAAATTTTATATATAAGATCTTGTTTGAGTAATTTATTGGCATTGTCAATACTGAGGTTGTCAGCAATGTCCACAAGTTCAGGAACGAGCATATCGTTCAGTTGCAGAATATCGTACATACGAGATGGGGGGATAATAATAAAAATTCGTTCGTCAAACTAAAATTGAAGGATAATTTTATTGGAGAGTTGCAACCGTTAACATCAAAAGGGGGATAAAAAGAGGTATTCTGGCTTCTTCCAATATGCAAGATTACTTGAATTTAGCCACATATCAAATTTTTTTTAAAAAAAACCGATGACCCCAAAGGTGAAATTTATTAAGTACATTATCCTGAAAACAGGAAGTATTGGCCTATTTATTAGTAACGTGGAGAATGTTTCTTCTGATTGGTTTTCATATTTTTAGCAGCTAAAACAGGGCAACCTTCTTTGAATCTGCCTTTTTTTAACCCTAATTGAAGCTTATCATGAATTCTATGAGGGATTGCTCCGGGAACTTCCATTTTTCTTATCATTATTTTTTGATTAACTAAAAAATAAAGTTGAATAGCAATCTGCACTTTTTAACAGGTACTTTCCGGAAAATTCCATCAAAAATTTTGTAAAGTGAAATATCAGCAATATTTTGAAATCAACACTATTAACTCTTTTAACTTATTGATTTGCAATGATATCCATTTGATTGTGCAGCAATTATATCATTGATTTTTTTAGAAAAACGTTTCATTTGCCCGGAGTATTGCTTATCTTGAGATTGGGAAGGTATTTTAAAGTGTTGGGACTTCTGTAACTAAGGAAAAAGATTTAAACTTTTATTTTGTTAGCAACGAAATGTAGGTTATCAGGATAGATTCAGGAATTAAGCAAATAAACTTTGAAAATTTGCTTTTTAGATCGCTTGTGAATTGGTAGGGTCCCACCCTATGAAAGGAGAGAAGATTGACTTACAATAGGTAGACTGGAGTAAATGTCGGGGACTTATCAGACTTTTTTGCCGAGAGGCAGGTTCCCTGCCCCTTTAGTCAGGCGGAGAGATGACAAATAAAAATAACACCGAAGGTGATTAAAAGTAAACATACATATGAAATCTCCACGAGCAACGGCACACCCAGCCCGCATGAGTATCAGGAGATTCCATATGACAAATAAAAACCAGCAGGCGAGAGCCTGCGCACTAAAAATACACATATGAAATCCCACGAGCATTTGTACACCCCTGCCCTTTGAGCAGGCAAGAAGCACTTATAAACATTCGGATCCGAACATTCAGATCCGATAGCTATCGGAACCATGTGGTTATTAAAAATAGCTGGCTTTAGCCAGCGCACTAAAAAAATACACCTATGAAATCCCAACGAGCCGGAGCACACCCAGCACAAATGATCATCAGGGGATCCGAAACTTCGGATCCATGTGATAATTAAAAACCAGCAGCCGAGAGCCTGCGCACTAAAAATACACATATGAAACTCATAATAGCACGAATACTTATCTCAGCGATGTCCGTTGTAATTTTAGGGCTTATTTTGCCCGGAGTAGAGGTTGAAAATAGCTGGAATGCTGTTTTAGTTGCCTTAGTTTTGGCATTATTAAATGCTACCATTCGTCCTGTGCTGATTTTACTGACGCTACCTGTTACTTTGTTTACCCTTGGACTTTTTCTTTTTGTAATCAATGCCTTCATCATATTGCTGGCAAGTAATTGGATCAATGGTTTTGTAGTAGATGGGTTTTTATGGGCCCTTTTGTTTAGTTTTTTGCTGGCAATTGTCAATTCATTTTTCCAGAATATATTGTTGAAGGGGCATTTGCAAAAAAAAGAAGGCTAACGGATAATTCCGATAGCCCTCACAATTCATTTTTTTAATTTAATTTTCGCTGGAAACCGCTGTTTTTTTCTCCAGTTTAATCCCGGGTGTATTTTTTAAGTCATTCCAATGGCTGCTTACAATCCTCAGATTGTGAAGTCCATGTTGTTTAAAAATACCAGCTGCTATAATACTTCTAATGGTATTTGAACAATGCAGGTAAAGATTCGCATTTTCCGGAAGAATCGCAATACCTGCAGGGTCGTGAAGATCCAATAGAGGTAAAGATTGTGCATCTTCTATATGACTCTCTGCATATTCTACCGGTGTACGCACATCAATAATCAACAAATTGTCATCATGTGGAATATCCATTGCCAATTCGTCTGCTTCTACCGTAATCATCAAATCGATAACTTCACCTGTTTGCTTCCATTCAGAAAATCCACCTTCAAGAATACCCTGAATAAAAGGATACCCCAACTTTTTGACAAATTGAATGCTCTCTTCTATATGATCAGACTCGCAAATGATAATTACCGGAGTCTCCGGAGCAAAAACATTAATGACTTCCCGGGCTTCTTCTGCCTCTAAGGGTACATTGAGCGAAAGGGGAATAAATCCATCTATGAAAGCAATGGAAGGTCTGGTATCTAAGGCCAAAACTTCTCTGGATTCCGTTAATTGCCTGAAAGCAGCTATAGGAACAATGGAATAAGACATTTTTACAAAGTTCAGTGAAAAACAACAGCCAGTGGCCGGATAATTATCACGTTTAGAAATACTTACAATAAACTTTTCGCTATCGTGTAAATACCTTCAATACGATCAGGGAACATGGTATAGTAAATGAATTTGCCGTCCCGGCGTGTATCTACAATTCCTGCTCTGCGCAGTATTGCCAAATGTTGAGAGGCTACTGACTGCTCCAATTTCAATTTGGAGTAGATTTCTGTAACGGTCATTTCGCCTTTGTCCTGCAATAATTTGAGAATCTGAAGACGTAACTTGTGGTTTAAAGAACGAATTACGATATCAGCCTTTTTTAAAGAAAGTAATTCGATTTTTTGCTCTTTTTTTGTTCCCGGGTGGAGAACAAAATAATTTTGATTGCTTGCGGCCATTTATAACTAATTTAAAGGGTGACAAATTTTTAGTTGCTTGATTCTTACTTAATACTCAAAATTAAGCGCGGCAATTCATAACTAAGAATATATGACTAAAATTTAATAATAGTTTTAGGAAATATTTTTATTTTTTTGGGTATATACAAAATACATCAAAATATTAACTAATAAAAGTAAAATGAAGTATATATTTTAAATTAGGGTTTTATCTTATACAAACAGGCGGAAATGACTATGTTTTTGTACTTTTTTGCTGATAAAACTCCTTGGAATAAAAGGGTTGGCTATAAGCAAGGTCTGCCCATTTTTTTGAAAAAAAATAACGGTTTGCGCATTGTATAAATACATTATCCGTTAAAGGTGCTTCCACAAAGCGGGCATTTGGGTGGTTACATATTTTCTCCCACTTTGAGATTCCATTGCCTGTAAAGAGGATTTGATGGGTCTTTAGTTCTTTTTCCAGAAAATCAGGCTCCAGAATCGTGGAATTTGACTCAACCAAAATATCCATGGAAAGGGCATCATAAACCGCATAAAAGACCTCCATTCTTCTGGCATCAATCATGGGTACAACAAGTCCCTGCGGGGAATTTCCGGTTTCTTCTTCTTGTTGTTTTACGGAAAGGGCCAGCAGTTCCAGACTTGAAACAGTAATCAGCGGGATATTCCAGGCAAAGCAAAGCCCTTTTGCGGCGGAAAGTCCTACCCGGAGTCCCGTATAAGATCCCGGCCCGTTGGCAACAGCAATGGCTGCAATAGCTTCCGGCCCAATACTGTTGGTTTCCATTAAACGAACAATGGCAGGATGCAGAAAAGAGCCATGTTCCATTGGGTTGCTGTTTTCAAGATGGGCTACCGGCACCCCCCCTTGGGAAAGCATTACCAGTCCGCGTTCTCCGGTGGTATCGATATGTAACAGGTACGATAGTTTCATTTATTTTTTACTCAAAATGGTATTCATTTCAGCGTGAGGCTTATACTTTATGTTTTCAGCAGACATGGCAAGCAAAACTTCTTCTACCGCATCCATACCAATTTCCTGTGCCCATTCAAGCGGGCCTTTCGGATAGTTTGTTCCCAGTTTCATGGCGGTATCAATATCCTGAGCAGACGCAATATTATCTGCAAGGGTAAAAATCGCTTCGTTAATAATGGTACAAAGAATACGGGGTGCAATGAAACCCGGGATGTCTCTCGTTTCAATAACGGATACCCCTAAAAGGTGTAATGTTTGTTCAAATAGACCCAAATCCTTTTTATCCCGAACCGCTATTTCCCAAAGGGAGCGTTCCCAAAACCCTGGCCAGGCACAAAACCTTGCACTTTTTGCTGGGGCATTGGCGATTTTTTCAAATATTTTAGCCGGGGCATGAAACAGCAATGGGGCAGATATTTCCGCAAAAAATCCATCAAAACCCGCGTCTATAAAGAGGTCGGCACCAGCATGTTTCGTAAATG
>JBGSNV010000150.1:0-7864 GCA_041739485.1 Chitinophagaceae bacterium | reverse complement strand
ACCCCTCTGCCCGATAGGGAGAGGGGAAGGGGGTGAGGGAAAGGGTGAGGGACTATCTATTCCTAACTCATTTCGTTGGTGAAAGACTAACCTTTTTCAAAAATTCCTCTACCGGAAAAGCCTCTACGGTTCGACCGTTTTTACCAGTCATGGTTTCTGCCGCGAAAAGGGAATTAATGATCGCTTCTTCAGTAGCCTCTATGGTAGCCATGAACAACGGCGATACCGCTTCATTATGCAGAAATTGCGGTTGAAGGATGGCATTATTCATACGATGTGGAACCCGGTTTTGCTTGGCAGTACTGAAAGCAATTACATAATCACCGCTACCATTGCTTGCAATCCCTCCGGTTTTGGCGAGCCCTAAAAAAGCACGTTTGCCAAGTCGTTCAAGATTGCGGGCATCAAGTGGTGCATCGGTGGCTACCACCATCATGCAGCTTCCATCCGGCTTTTCATTCAACAGGTTGCTTAGGTAATATTGACCCAACCATTTTCCTGCAGGCATCCCATTGATTTGAAGAACTCCGCCAAAATTGGTTTGTACCAATACCCCAACTGTATAGCCACCTGCTTCTTTGGGAAGCACTCTTGAAGAAGTTCCAATGCCTCCTTTCCAACCAAAGCAAACCGTACCGGTTCCAGCCCCTACATTGCCCTCAGCAACGGGGCCTGGTCTGGAGAATTGTATCGCGGCTAAAATATCCGACTTGGTCACATGCATGCCCCGGATATCATTCAGAAATCCATCATTGGTTTCGCCCACCAATGCATTTACACTCTGTACGTCATCATTGCCTTTTTGAGCCAGTGTATATTGAATAATAGCCTCCATCGCTACAGGCACTCCAAGGGTATTAGTAAGTACAATCGGGGTTTCGAGCAAGCCAAGTTCCTGCACCTGTGTACTGCCTGCAAGCTTTCCAAAACCATTACCGGTATAAATAGCTGCCGGCAATTTATTTTGAAAAATATTACCGGTATCCGGAAGGATAACTGTAGCGCCTGTACGCACATCATTTCCTTTGATAAGAGTTATGTGTCCAACCTGCACACCGGCCACATCTGTTATGGCATTGAGCCTGCCCGTGGACATTACTCCGATTTGGATGCCCGTTTCCCGTACCCTCGGCTTTTGCTGTGCATAGCCGGCTATTGCGCATAGCCAAAGTAATCCGGGAAGGAGCATATTTTTACCTGCATTCATTGTGGCAAGTTAGCAGAAATACGGAAGAACAGGTGTGTCAGGAAAGTGAGGAAGTAAGGATGTTATGACTTTGTTTGACTTTTCTATGCCCTGCAGCTGTAGTTGACACCTATCGACCTCGCAGGGCTACGTATTTGTTCATATCATTACTATTTGTCAGATTCTTACCGGGAGGCACACCCTTTTTAGCAGTGAAACCTCTTCCCAATAAGGACAAAGGCTTCCTTTTTATGGAACAAATACTTAAATTTGTTTTATGCATGCTATTGATCTGATCACCGTAGACAAGGATATTTTAGGAGGACAACCTGTATTTAAAGGTACACGAGTACCTGTTGAAACCCTATTTGATCATCTTGAAGCAGGAGTTTCTCTAACTGAATTTCTGGAAGATTTTCCAACAGTCTCTAAGCAACAAGCTATTGACCTTTTAAATATGGCCAATAAATTACTTATTTCAAAAAATGCAGATCAATTGAATGAAACTATTGCTTGACGAAAATTTACCCAAAAGGCTAAAGCATGATTTTCCTGAACATGAAGTCTATACAATAAGAGACAAACAATGGAATGGGATAAAAAATGGAGAACTCTTACAATTGTTAGTAAAGCATTCTTTTGATGCTCTTTTGACATTTGATAAAAACATTCAGCATCAACAAAACTTTTCTAAATATACCATCACCGTTTTTGTATTGGTTGCTAAAATAAACCAATACAGTGTTCTGACTCTTTTATCCTCAAAAATTAACCTATTACTGGAAAAGGGTGATTTGCCTGCGGGACCTGTAATTATAGCGGATAATTGAATACAACCCTCAAATGAGGTTACACCTGCCTGTTTGCCTCTATGGATGAAAGGTTCCCTTTGAATAGTCCTTCTAATTGATTTACCTCTTGCCGGGCGGCACCCCTTGCCTATGTGCTGGTAAATCTCTGCCCGATAAGGAAAGGCTTGCCTGACGATAATCAGTGGAAGGGGTGGTGGAAGCCCCCCTCAATCCCCCCGTTTGGGGGAAGAAGTTGTGTGTAACTGGGTGTGTGTAACTGGGTGTGTGTAAGAGACCCGCTCATCACAAAAGTTATGCTATTCATCAATCTCTTACCGAGGGGCACCCCTCTCCTGTGGAGAGGGGAAGGGGGTGAGGTCCTACTCCTCCTCCTTTGCATGCCTCAAATAGTCTTCCCTCAGCTTCTTTTGCAGTTCATAAGGAACCGGTGCATACGCTGCAAAATGGGTACGGAATTTGGCCCGTCCCTGTGTTAAACTTCGCAAAGAACTCGAATAGTCATGTAATTCGGCCTGAGGTACTTTTGCCAGAATTTTCTGAAAATGCCCTTCGGTATCAATGCCCTCAACCAACGCACGACGGGTTTGCAAATCTCCCATTACACTACCACTCAGTTCTGCCGGGCAAAGCACTTCCACTTCCTGAATTGGCTCCAGAATTTGTGGGTCTGCTTGCCCGAAGGCTTCTTTGAAGGCCTTTAAGCCAGCGAGCCGGAAAGATATATCGTTGGAATCTACAGGATGCATCTTACCATCGAAAACACAGACCCGCACATCCCGCACATAAGAACCTGTGAGCGGCCCTTCATGCATTTTTTCCATCACTCCTTTTAAAATAGAGGGCAAAAAGCGGGTATCTATCGCTCCGCCAACAACACAATTATAGTAAACAAGCTTTCCACCCCAAGGCAGATCATGTTCTTCCCTTCCTCTTATATTGAGGTTTTCGGGCTCAGGCATTCCTTCGTACCAGGGTTCAATGCGCATATGTACTTCGCCGAACTGTCCGGAACCCCCACTTTGCTTTTTATGACGATGCAGGGCTTCTGCTTTTTTACGGATGGTTTCCCGATAAGGTATACCCGGTTTTTCAAATGCAATTTCCATTTTGTGTATGTTTTCCAATTTCCACTTAATCACCTGCAGATGCAGTTCTCCCTGACAGTGCAGGAGGGTTTGCTTTAATTCCGATGACACCTCTACTTTTACTGTGGCATCTTCTTCCTGCAAGATATGCAGAGCCGCACTTAGCTTTTCTTCTTCCCCTTTACGCAGACTTTCGACAGCAACGGTCATATTGGGAGTTGGAAATTCAATGGGCAATAATTCAATGACTTTGCCTTTTTCGTGTAGGGTATTGTTCACATGGGTGTTCCGGAGTTTGAGGGTAGCCCCGATATCACCGGCAGTTAATTCATTGACCGGAATCCGGTTTCTTCCTTCCAGCAACAGCAGTTGATTTAATTTTTCGGTAACCCCGGTATTTTCATTCACGAGTTCCATTCCTGATTTTAAGGTGCCGCTGCAAACTTTAAAAAGACTCAGTTCTCCAACATGTGGCTCACTGATGGTTTTAAAAACAAACAGGGTAGCCGGACCTTTAGCATCGCAGGGCAGGGTATTTCCGCTTACAGTAGGCTGCGCAGGCATTTCATGGGCTCCGGGACAAACCACATCAATAAAACCCATCAATCGGCCACTTCCCATATTTTGTGCCGCACTCATACAGAAAACCGGGAATATTTCATGCGTAATCATTGCATGGTGCAAGCCCATTTTCATATCCTCCTCGCTTAACTCGCCTTGTTCAAAATATTTCTCCATCAGTCCTTCATCATTGCTTGCAATCGCTTCCACCAATTCCCGGTGTAGATTTTCGGCAGCTTCTTTTTCGTTATCAGGGATAGGTCTTTTTTCGGGTTTACCGCCTCCTTCGGGGAAGTGATACAAAACCATATGTAATACATCGACAATTTCATTAAATCCAATTCCCGGATTAACCGGATATTGGACAGCAACGGCATTTCCACCAAAATGACTTTTGATTTCAGAAAGGGTTTTGTTGAAATCAGCGTGTTCATGATCCATTTTATTGATCGCAAAAATCGTAGGTGTTTTAAAGGATTCTGTGTAATACCAGATCATTTCGGTGCCCACTTCTACACCTGCAGTGCCATTGATGACCATTACACCGGTTTCAGCTACCCGTAAGGCACTGATTACCTCTCCCACAAAATCATCATATCCGGGGGTATCGAGGATATTGATTTTATAGCCACGCCATGTGGCATGCAGTAAAGAGGAAAAGATAGAATTACCTCGTTCTTTTTCCAGATCGTGATAGTCACTGACTGTATTCTGATCTTCAACAGTTCCTCTTCTGTTGATAAGACCTGCTTCATAGAGCATGCTTTCTGCAAGGGTAGTTTTTCCGCTGCCCGCATGTCCGAGCAGCACAATGTTTTTTACATGTTGGGTATCAAAGTTGGCCATAGCAAATACGTTTAGTGGTAGCGCTTCAACGCATGCATTTCACAACTGCAGGCATAAAATCGCCCCAAATGAAAAATAGCGGATTCAGGATTCATACATTCAAAAAAGGAAAACCGGCACTTGGCCGGCTTTTCCTTTCGATCAGCAGCCTTGTTTCTAAAACTGCTATTCATTTTCAACAAAAAGATGGAAATCCTTAGCTAGTTGATCTATATTATTAATCAGAAAGGTATACTGATTTTCCAAATGATGATGGGGTATTTTATGCCCGAAATTGGGGTGTCGCTGTGCTTCCGCAATATGATGTTTGATTTGATGCTTCAGGTCGTGAATATTGATTTGCTGAATGTGAAACTGACTGTGATAGTGCTCTACTTCTTTCAGGAATTCCACATCTGTTTTTCCTGCAGCTACTTTGTACAAATCATTGCGAAGCTCATGGATTTTTTCTTTGTGTGCCTTGAGGTTTTGGAGCCAGGTCTTGCATTCAGACAGCAGCGACTCATGCTTTTCTACATTAACCATAGGATAAATTTTTTTTGTGAATAATGGTGTATGTTGCAACCTAATTTGGATGATTGAATATACAATTTTCTTTTTTCAAATGTAAATCTCCGGACAATGTTTTTCAAAGTCTATGATGATTGTCATTTAAAAATTCAAGGATTCCTAAATATGTTTTGACGAAAACAGCTTTCCTTTATGAAACCTTATGTACTGATTGTCAGATCCTTATGTCTTATTGGATTTATTGCTTTTTTTTGTAATCCTTCGATTGGCCAAAAGACCTCTCAAACTTTACGATCCTTACTCGATACCCTTGCTTCCCCCTATATGGGAGGACGTGGTTATACAGATAGCGGATTACAGCGGGCAGGTCTTTTTATTGAAAATTTTTACCGGGATAAGGGGCTTATACCGGTTTCAGGAAGTTATCGGCAATCTTTTACCCACTCAGTCAACGTATTTCCGGGTGAAATGGAACTCTCTGTAGATGGTCGTAAACTCATCCCCGGAAAGGATTTTCTCGTTACCCCCGGATCAAAAGGGGTTCAGGCAAAAGGAAGTCTGCAAGCACTCGATAGTATCCGGCTGATTGATACCCAAAACCGGGTGGTTTTAGAAAAAGTGAAAAAACTGACCTGGGCCGTTAGTACGGTACAGGATGATTATACGGTTTTTCAAATTGTAGAAAATGCATGGAAGGATCGCTTCTCAACTTATCAGGCATTTGTCGCAGCTAAATTTATAAAAAGCTACCATTCTGACAATATATTGGCTATGATTCCTGGTACCGAAAAACCGGATAGTTTTTTGGTACTGACAGCGCATTATGATCATTTGGGCAAAATGGGTAGTGGATCCGAAGCAGCTGTGTTCAGAGGAGCCAATGACAATGCAAGTGGTGTATCTCTGCTTTTGCATCTTGCAGAAAAGCTTACCCAACAACCTTTGCGATATTCGGTTCTTTGCATCGCTTTTGCCGGCGAAGAAGCCGGTTTATTGGGTTCGGCTTATTTTGTAAAAAAGCCTTTAATTCCTTTAAAAAAAATCCGGTTTCTGGTAAACATGGATTTATTGGGAACCGGGGATGAGGGTATGATGGTGGTAAATGCCACCGAATTTCCGGAAGCATTTCAAACCCTCGATCAACTCAATAAAGCATCCGGAGCATTGCCTAAAATTGCACAACGGGGAAAAGCAGCCAACAGCGATCATTATTGGTTTACCGAAAAAGGTGTTCCGGCATTTTTTATTTATACCATGGGAGGCATTGCAGCCTATCACGATATTTACGATTTACCGGAAACGCTTCCATTGACCAAAACGGAGGCCGTTGGCGAATTAGTCCTTCAATTTTTCAGACAACTTTCAAATATTCCTGCATTCCATTAGGGAAATAAAGCGGGAAACAAAATGCAAACCCTGCCTTATACCCATATGGGATTACTTCAGATATTTTTCAATTTTTTTCCAGTACCCGAAAAACCCGGAGAAGTATCCACTTACTTCAGGAACGAGCCAATCCCGTGCATCTTTGGTTCCGGGAAAATGGGTGTACGCCGGATGTTCCTTGCTATAGATTTCGGTTAGCTTAGTTAAATGGGGCAGGTCTTTCAGCGAGCCGGCATAGATCTGCAATCCGGGAATATTATCCAAACCAAGTTGGGTAACAAAAGATAAAACCTTTTCACTGACAGGATATTTTTCAAAGTGTTCCTTTTCAAAAAGCAATACGCGGTTCGCATCCAGGTCTTTTCGCCAGAGGGGATCCAAATTATAGTTGGTATATAAAAGCAGCGGTTTGGAAGGATCTATTTCAGGCAAGGGCGTAACCGGAAGTTTAGTTTCTCCACTCCAGTCTTGAGTAGCCTGTAACGGTTCCGGAATAGTCTCCAAAGGAAACGCGCCATAATCTCTTGCCAGATAACTACGTTTTTGATTGCTACCGGTGTATTTGCTGATATTATCCTGATTGCAAAAGTATTTTTTACCCGAAAAAGCAGCAGCCACCCATTGCCAGCTGCAGGTATTGCTTGCAAGGTCTCCATCCAGTAAATGGTAATACAGCCATTCTGCAGGCTGTTTCCAGTAAGCCCCGGCCATATTACAGGCAATGCTTGATAAGTACATCCGCACATGATTGTGCATATACCCCGTTTCGTACAAATGCACGATTGCTTTGTCTACGGCATCAATACCTGTTGCTGCTTCCGGAAGGGCAGTTGGTAATTTTCTGGTTATTACATCGGGCTGTGGTTGTCTTAAATCTTCAAATAAAAGATTACCCTTTGACTGCCAGACCCTTTGAAAAAAATCGCGCCAGGCAAGTTCGCTCACCATTTTCTCCATCTGATACAACGAATAGCCCCGACCCTTCAGGCTTTCGTAAACCTGTCTTGTACTGATAACACCGCGGCTAAGGTAGGGTGACAAGTAAGTGACCGAACCATTGATGAAATTTCTGGATTTCGCATACTTGCCCGGATCTATAGCCATCACCCGTTCGAGAATATCGGAATATTTGGTTGGAAAACTGACCTCCGGAAAATCAACTTCAGGAAATGCTCCACTGCTTTGGTGCCATTTGTTTTGTTCTTTCATGCTACTTTACTACTTATCGTTTGCTGATTTTATTTAAGGAGATTTGTCGTTGCCGGGTGCATTTAAACCGGTCAACTGCTTCCCCTCTTTTAGCCACATGTTTGGTGCCACGTCCCTGCACCCGCTTGCGCCACATCCTGAAAGAAGAGGCTTTCATGTTTTGCCTCATCAGCATGATTACCTCTTTTTCGGGTATCCCAAACTGCATTTCGATGGCATCAAATGGCGTGCGGTCTTCCCATGCCATTTCAATAATCCGGTCAATGTCA
>JBGSNV010000309.1:0-4889 GCA_041739485.1 Chitinophagaceae bacterium | reverse complement strand
TTTACTTTATGAATATCCGGTTTTTACCGAATTTCCAAAAGCCAATATGAAACTGAGCGGGAAAGTAAATGGAAGACTAGATAACCTGAACCTGTACAATATAGATGCGCAACTTTTTGATGGCACCCGCATAAAGGCAAGCGGCAACCTGAAAGGATTGCCTGACCCTGATAAAATAACAGCCAACCTGAATGTTTCAGAAATGACACTCAAAGGTTCTGATATTGAAAAAATTGTGCCAAAGGAGTTATTCCCCGAAGGATTCACGCTACCGGCAACCGCTACTCTCCGGGGTCAGTTCAAAGGTTCTGTAGAAACAAGGATGACCCTTGATCTCCGATTAACGGGTAGCTATGGAGGCATGACGCTTAAAGGTTATATAGATAGGGCGACAGATGCACGTAAGGCAAAATTTGACCTCAAAGCCGGGATGCAGGATTTTAATCTTGGAGCCTTATTGGGAATGTCGGAGGAACTTGGTAAAATAACAATGGAGGTGGATGCAAATGGTACAGGTTATGACCCTACCATGATGAGCGGCACCTACCAGGGAAAACTTGATGCTGCAACATATCTCGGACATACATACCGGAACATAGCGCTGCAAGCCAATGCAGAAAATGGAATATTCAAAATTAACTCTTCGTCCGATCAGGCAGAATTGGCTTATGTATTGCAATTGCGTGCCAACCTGCAAAACGAAATTCCTAATGTTTCCACTGAGATCAACCTGAAAAACGCTGATTTTCAGCAATTGGGTTTTATAGATTATCCATTGAGTTTTGGCGGACAAATCACCGGTATTTTTCCAAAACTTGATATAGACAGGCCCGAAGGCACTTTGCTGATTACCGATATTTCCGGCGTCTATGACACACTTCCTTATCAATTGGATACTCTTTCATTGATTGCTGCAAACACCCCCGACGGACAAACCCTTTATGCAAGATCCGGTTTTTTTAGTGGCTCTATTGCCGGAGATTATACCTTAAGTGGTATTTTTCCTGAATTGTTGCAATACATCAACAGGCATTATGGATTTTTTAGCCCGAACCCCGCACTGGCGGGTAACCAAAACGCAAAAATTCATTTTCAGATCAACCCTTCCCCACAACTTACACAGTTTGTACCCGGTCTGAAAATGGAAGAGCCGCTGAGTATGGATCTGGATTTCGACTCCCGACTTTGTATTTTTGACCTAAAAGGCGAAATACCTGCCTTTACCTACGATATCCATTCCATCGAAGGTGGAAGCTTTTTCGGAATAGGCAACGACACATCTATCAGTTATAAAATTTTCATCAACGATTATGATAACGGGGTCACCTTTATTCCTACCGGGTTGCTTCAGGGAGATATCGTTCATAGTATTGTGTATTTTGATTTGAAACTACTCGATAATAGTGGCCGTCTTCAACATACCCTTGCAGCCAAAATGCAGAACCGCCCCGATGGTTATGCGTTTCATTTTGATCCCAACACTGTGATGCTTGATTATGAGGATTGGGGACTCGATCCATACAATGAATTACTGATAGCACCCGAAGGCCTGTTTGCCCAATCTTTTACTTTTAGTAATGGTAGTCAGGCATTGGTGCTTCAAACCTTTGGCGATAGCCCGAAAGACCCTGTTGGAGTGCGGCTGTTCAACTTTGAGATAGGTACTTTTACAAGTATTGCCCGTCAGGATTCATTGTATCTGAACGGCACTTTGAACGGCACTGCGGAAGTAGATTTTAATGCCGAACACCTGCAGGTGCTTGCCGATATAACTGCAGAAAACATCACCTATAAAAAAGACAGTCTTGGCAATTTGAGCCTGAAGGTAAAAAATACCAAAGCAGATATTTATAACATTGAAGCGAACATAACTGGTTTCGAAAATATTGCTAACGCCTTCGGCAATTACAACAGCAATTCGGGAGAATTTGACCTGAACCTGGATGTTGAAAAACTTACTCTAAAAACAATTGAGCCATTTACGCAAGGCTATCTTAATAAAATGACCGGGCACCTTGAGGGGGGTATTTCTATTACCGGCACCTCCGACAAGCCAACGCTTGTAGGGAACCTCCTTTTCCGGGATGCAGAAGCGAATGCTCCGTTACTCAACAGTGTTTTTTCGCTTCGGAATGAACGTATCCGCTTCCTTCCCGATGGCATGCATTTCGATGATTTTACACTTACCGATTCAGATGGAAAAAAAGCAATATTGAAAGGCACTTTATTGACAGAAACCTGGAGAAGCTACCGTTTCAATCTCGATTTTGAAGCCAATAATTTTCGGGTGATCAACAGTACAAAAAGAGATAACAATCTTTTTTATGGTGTTCTTTACCTCGATTCAAAAATTACATTCCGCGGCAATACCGACCGGCCAACTATTGTAGCAAAATTCAGAGCCAATGACAATACCAATCTAACGATGGTTATGCCGCAGGAAAATCCGGAAATTGCAGAAAGAGAAGGCATTGTTGAATTTGTGGATCCGGAACGTCCTTTCGGAGACAATACAATGACCCTGAAAATGGATTCGCTGGCACAAAGCGGCATTTTTGGTCTTGACCTGAATGCTGATATTGAAATAGACAAAGATGCCATTATAAGTTTTGTGATAGACGAGAATAACGGAGATGTATTGACGGCACAAGGGGAAGCCTCATTATTCGGAGGTATTGACCCAAGTGGAAAGATTACGATGACCGGTATATACGAACTTTCAGAAGGATCCTATGAGACAAGTCTTGCCAAGCTGACGCGTAAAAAATTCACAATACAGAAAGGTAGCACCATCATCTGGACCGGTGAGCCTACTACTGCGGATATAGATATTACAGCCATTTACAATGTACGAACCCCTCCTTATGATCTGGTAGAAGCTCAGATTATCGGGGAAAATGCACAAATGCAAACCCTTTATAGGGACCGGCTCCCTTTTAAAGTATTATTGAATATGAAAGGGGAATTATTGAAGCCTGATATTCGGTTCGACATTAAAATGGATCAGAATGTAAATACCAATCCTGAAGTAATCACAACGGTTAACAGCAAACTCGATCAGCTCAGACTTGAGCAGTCGGAAATGAATAAACAGGTATTTGCCCTGATTCTTTTGAACCGTTTTGTTGCAGAAAATCCTTTTTCAAGTTCAGCAGGTGGTGGAGGGGTAAGTGCCTTTGCGAGACAAAGTGTAAGTAGATTACTGGAAGATCAGTTGAATGCCATTGCCGGAAATCTGATTGAAGGGGTGGATTTTGATTTCGGTCTGAACAGTGAAACAGACTTTACTACAGGAAGCGGGCAGGCAAGAACCGATCTGAACGTAGGTATCAGTACCAACCTGTTGAATGACCGGTTGAAAATATCAGTTGGCAGCAATTTTGAATTGGAAGGCCCTACAAGACCTAACCAAAAAACAAGCAATATTGCCGGAAATATACAGATTAATTATATGCTTAGCCGAGATGGTCAATACCTGCTGCGAGCCTATAGAAAAGATGAATACGAGGTGGCCCTTCAGGGACAGGTAGTCGAAACCGGTATCTCCTTTATTATCACCCTGGATTTTAATACATTCCGGGAGATTTTTGAAAACAGAAAATCAAGAAAAGCCATTAAAAAAAGTGACTCGAACAAATAAACGATATCATTCTATTTTAAGAACAGGGGTATTCTATGTCCTTTTGCTCGGGCTATGGAGCTGTAGTGCCAATAAACTTTTGAAAGAGGGACAGTATTACTATAATGGGGCAGATATTGTTTATAGTACGGATAGTCTGAGCAAAAGCCAAAAGAAACAATTAAAGGAGGTACTCGAACCTTTAATCAGGCCGATACCTAATAAAAAATTACTGGGCAACCGGCTAAAAGTTTGGTTTTATAAAAAGGCCGGCGATCCTACCAATGAAAAAAGTTTACGCTACTGGATGAAAAATAAACTGGGTGAACCTCCGGTTTATATGACAGATGTAAATGCCGAACGTAGTGCAAAGTTCTTAAAAAATGCTTTGGAAAATAATGGCTTTTTTCAGGCTGCCGTGGAAGGCGATACGATACTTAAAAGAAATGAAGGCAAAGCACAATACAAAATCGATGTTGGCCCGCGATATTTTATCCGTAATGTAGTTTTATTACCTGATTCCTCAGAGCTTTCAGAATATGTAAAACAAGCAAAAGAATCAAGCCTCATAAAAACCGGAGATGCTTATAATTTCGAAACCATTAAAGCCGAGCGGGAAAGAATTGATGGCATTTTAAAAGAAAAGGGATACTATCTTTTTAATTCCGACTATCTGCTGATGAAGGTAGATAGTACCGTAGGCGACCAAAAAGTTGATATTGCAACAGTTTTAAAACGGGAAACCCCCTCTTCGGCGCTGAAGCCCTGGTTTATCGACAGTATTTTCATATATGCCGACTATGACCCTTCTCAGGATTCCATAAAGGTAGACAGCAGTCAATGGAATAAAAGCTATTACGTTATTGATCCGGAAAATAAATACAAACCCAAGGTTTTTGATCGCACCATCTTTTTATCCTCCGGCGAAAGATACAACCGGACTGACCACAACAAAACGCTGAACAGATTGGTGAATGTAGGTACATTCCGGTTTGTACGCAACCGTTTTGAGGAACTGAGTTCTTACAACGATAGCGGACATTTAAACAGTTACTATTATCTGGTAAATGCGAAGCGTCGTAGTGCGCGTTTTGAAGGGACAGGAAAAACCACTTCTGCCAACTTCGGGGGTATTGAATTTAACCTGAACTGGCGCAACCGGAACACTTTCCGGAGTGCAGAACAATTGTTTATCAACCTATTTGGTGGTCTTGATGTACAGTTTGGCGGACAAAATAAGGGATATAATATTTACAGAGTGGGTATGGAT
>JBGSNV010000297.1:0-4555 GCA_041739485.1 Chitinophagaceae bacterium | reverse complement strand
CCCACATGGAGTGGCGTCATACCGGCTACGTTGGTTTATAATAAAAAGCGAAACTATTTCCGGTTTTATGAAACCATGCTTACTGAAAGCGAATTGACAGCAGCTATTCAACAGGCGCTATAAGTATCAGATCAGTTTTTTTTATCTTTTGTTTTTGTAGGGGGTTGAGAAGAAGTTTTTTCAACCGGACTTACTGCTGGTTTATTCAGGTCTGTTAGATTTTGTTGCGCAATTACAAATTCAGGAAATGCCTGAACCGCTTTCTGGTACCATTCTCCCGCAGCAGTATTGTTTTTTTCGCGGAAGGCAATAGCGCCCATCATATTAAGCGCAGCAGCGTACACCGGAACCTCTTCCCCATAACCTTCTCCAATATCAAGCCGTACTTTTTGTTGCATGGCAGTGGCACTATCGGTCAATATTTTTTGAAGACTTTCTTTGCATTCCAGGTTTCTTTCCAATACAAATTGCTTGGTACTCATTTGGTAATGATTGTAGGAATTGGGGTTAAGAGCGCATAATTTTTCATACCATTCAAGGCTGCTTTTTACCTCTCCGGCCTTACTTGTGATGTCGGCTAAAAGGGTTAAAGCAGTAATGTTTTTCGGGTCTTTCCCATTAAGTTCACCGGCAAGCTTATATGCTCCTGCATAGTTATTGGTATTGTAATAAATGAGAGCGAGGGTGTCTTTATAAGTTTCTTGTCCACCTTGTAATAAATAACCGGTAAGGGCATAAGCGGCTGAGGTCAGATCATTATAGGCCAACGCCTGCTTATAAACATCCAGATAATCTTGCTGACGGGTATTGGTTTGAGCTGCTGTGGTCAAAAGCAACCCGAATAGGAGCGTAGAAAGTAAAAGTACGTGACGCATAAGTAATTTTTGTTATTTGTTTATTTTGGTTATAAAGAATCTATTTCAAAAATACACTTTCTGTTTACTTTTACAAGTCTTTCCTGTAAATAAACACGGGTTTCCAATCATTCAGGCATTATTTTCGTTCCATGTCACTATTCCATCAGGTATCCGATTTGTTCATTACCTGCAACAACAGGCTTTCTCCCTTTCTTGAAAAAGAAGTGATGGCGCTTGGCTATACTCCGGTAAAAACCATTCCTACCGGCGTGCACTTACGGGGAAATTTATTGGATTGTATGCGTTTAAACCTGCATCTGCGTTGTGCAAGTCAGGTGATGTATTCACTAAAGAAGTTTATCTGCCGGGGTCCTGATGAATTGTACCGGCATATCCATCGCATTCCCTGGGAAACCATTATTCCGGAAGATGGCTATGTATCGGTGAACAGTAATACCTTTCATCCTACCATTCGCACCGATATGTTTGCGAGTGTAAAGGTAAAAGATGCTCTGGTAGACCGGATACGGGAGCAAACCGGTAAAAGACCTGATACCGGCCCCACGCTGGAAGGTTCTGTGGTTTACCTGTATTGGAAAGACGAAGCAGCCGAAATATTTCTGGATACGAGCGGCGAAACCCTTGCTAAACATGGGTATCGTAAAATACCTGGAAAGGCACCGATGCTCGAAGCCCTTGCTGCCGGTACCATTTTGGCTACCCGGTGGGACCGCCAGTCTCCTTTTGTAAATCCTATGTGTGGTTCGGGCACCCTCGCCATTGAAGCAGCGTTGCTCGCTACCAATCGTTTTCCGGGTTTACTCCGCGAATATTTCGCTTTTCAGCATATTCAGGGTTATGAGGAGGCCGTGTATAAGCGGGAGCAGGAGGCCCTTTTTGCTAAGGTATCCGATGCAGAAGGACTTAAGATTATTGCGACCGACCTGAGCGAGGATGCCCTTCAAATTTCAAAAATAAATGCAGGATTGGCGGGGGTAAATCATCTGATTGAATGGGAGGTTTGCGATTTTGCCGAAACAACAATACCCGAAGCTGAAACCGGGATTGTGATGTTCAACCCGGAATATGGGGAAAGACTCGGTGAGGTGGATCTGCTGGAAGAAACCTACGGACGCATAGGTGATTTTATGAAAAATCAGTGTAAGGGATATACCGGATATATTTTTACCGGTAACCTTGATCTTGCCCGAAAGATAGGACTCAAGCCCAAACGACGCATAGAATTTTATACCGGTAAAATTGATAGCCGGCTGCTGGAATATGAATTGTATGCGGGTACCCGGCGTACCGACAAACCGGTTATGGATCCCGAAAATTCAGGATCCTAAAAATAGAAACATGCATCAGCAAATCCTGCAAACACTCGGGAATATAGATATATATCTGCTCGACCAGGTAATGAAAAACCGGTATACACCCGGAGAAAGGATATTGGATGCAGGTGCAGGCGGCGGGAGAAATCTTCCATGGTTTGCCGGTCAGGATTTCCAACTCTATGCTGTAGATCAGGATGAGGAGGCGATAGAAATGTTGCGCTTGCAATATCCCGGTTGGTCAGCAACTCAACTACAGGTGGCTGCGCTGGAAAATCTGCCTTTCCAAAATAATTTCTTCGACCATATCCTTTGTAGTGCTGTTTTACATTTTGCACAAACCACCAAACATTTTAAGGCTATGATGGCCGAAATGATCCGGGTATTGTGTCCGGGGGGCAGTTTGTTTATCCGGATGACTTCCGATATAGGTATAGAAGATAAAGCAGTATTGGCCGGCAATGGGGTTTATGATTTACCAGACGAAAGCAGGCGTTTTTTACTCACCCGCAATTTGCTCGATCAAATATTAAGCCAGTATCCGGTAGGGTTACTTGAGCCGTTGAAAACGGTGAATGTGGCTGATATCCGCTGTATGAGTACCCTTGTATTGGAGAAAAATCCTTTTGTGGATCCATCGTTCCCTTCCGTAAATTTTACCTGGTAAAATACCAATAAAAGAATTCCTTACAAATTGGGATGATCCTGTTGAATCAAATTCCTGATTTGTAAGGAAAAATAATCATAAGATTTATCTTGCTTTTAGCGGTATGCTTATTAGAAATTGTGCTCCTTCTTCCGGCATGGAAACAATCTTCAATTCACCTTTTAATGTATCAATCAGGTGTTTTACAAGAGCTAATCCAAACCCGTACCCATTTTCTCCTGACGTACCATTGGTAGATATTGCGGTTCCATTTAAAATGGCATCAATATTTTCTTGATTTAATCCAACGCCACTATCAGATACACTTATTTTTAGGTTGTTGAAACCACAGTCATTTACAATATCCAGTTCAGCAGTAATTCTCCCATTTTTCGGGGTGAATTTCATAGCATTCGAAATCAGGTTCCCAATTATTTGCAACAATTTATTTTTGGAGAAAGCTATGTTTTCCGTTGCAGCATTTATATTCACTTTAAAATCGATCCCTTTCGTTTTGGCCTGAGGATCATAGAGTTTTTCTAATTTATCTTTTAGAATTTTTAAATTTAAATCATCCCCACTTAATCTATTGGCTTTCACATCGGAGCCTAATATTTCATCGGCTAGTTCTAATAAAGAAGTTCCGCTCTTTTGAATAAGATTTATAAACTCTAATACCTCTTCCAGTTTATTTTCAGATCCCTGTTCCTTGATAATTTGAGCTAAACCTATTATTCCTCCAATAGGCCCCCGGATATCATGGGCTACTTTTTTTTGCGTTTGTGTTGATTCTGAAAGTTTAATTTTAAGGTCTTTTATAACCTTAATGGTATTTAATCTGTTGACAATTTCGTTTGAAATGATCTTCAGCAATTCAATTTTTTCCGGTTCTATGTATTTAGTATGATCGTCTATTACACAAAGTGCCCCGAGATTATTTCCGCTTTGCGTTTTTAAAGGAATTCCCAAATAGTATTTGATTGAATCTCCAAAGTCTTTGTCTTTAAATCTTGGATCAAGCGTTAGATCCTTTATTTCCAAAGGCTCACTATCCATAATGGTGTATTGGCAAACAGATTCCTCACGGGGAATCGAATCGAATTCAATGCCATGAACAGAGACGGAATATTGTGTAAAAACATCAATCAGGTTTACCATCGAAATCTTAGTGCCTGCTACTTTAGCCGCAAGATGGGTTAGATCCCGAAAATTATTTTCAAGGTTATCATAGTCCAGATCGAATTCAGCAAGATCAATTAACCTTGCCATTTCATTTTTCGGAATCGGCGGGGAATACATAGTAAGTTCTTTGCACCATAAACGTCAAATTTCAAATTTTAGTTTCTGCAATGAAAGGCAACCTCCAAACAAGCTTTAGAGGCAGAAGGATATTTTCTGTTCTTTACACGATGTCTTGATGCACAACTACTTGATATTTCGGAGTTGTTTTCGATTTTAAAAAAAAAGGCTGCCCTTTTGCAAGACAGCCTTTTAATTCTTTCATTTTTTTTTAAACAAGCACTACTTTCTCCATAACATCTCCGCCTCTGATGGTATCAAGGACATCCAACCCTTCGGTCACCTTGCCAAAGCAGGTATGTACCCCATCGAGGTGGCGGGTGCCGGCACGCTCATGGCAAATAAAAAATTGACTGCCTCCGGTATTGGGTCCCCGGTGTGCCATCGACAAAACTCCACGATCATGATGCTGATTATCA
>JBGSNV010000294.1:0-6181 GCA_041739485.1 Chitinophagaceae bacterium | reverse complement strand
TGCCCATAAATCAACTGTTTCAGGAGACTCATCTACAATATTTCAAAGAACCAAAAGATAACCAATTGAAAATGTTTGACTTATAACGCAACGCTAGTGAATTATCAAGTATTTTAAGTTTTTTACAAAATTAAATTGTTTAAATCAAAAATTAACCTTTTTAAAAATAAAATTAAAATTCTTTTAAATAAATCCTAGGATGAAAATATCAGGTTCTTCTTAAAGAATTATTTGCCCTTTCGTTTAATAACTGCACTTTTGAAATTATGTTCCAATTTCAGTTTAAAATTGAAGTTTTATAAAGCATCTATGGCCACCCCCACCATTCAACGTCAATCCATTTTATCAACCATTGTAATCTTTGCAGGCTTTGGTTTTGGGGCATTGAATCTGATTGTCTTACAACCTCATATCCTCACTACTGAACAGTGGGGTATGACCCGGGTAGTCACTGAAATGGCGGTTTTGCTTGCAAGTTTTGCTACGCTTGGCACCACCTCTGTTGTGGCAAAATTTCTACCTTTTTACAAAAGATATCTGCCAGCTGAAAAAAATGATCTTCCGGCAATCACCATGACTATTCTTGCTTTTGGACTGCTGCTAACCTTGTCGGCTCTGTTTATTGCAAAACCCGCTATGGTATATTTATTTGGAAAAAGAACCAACTATTTTGAGTCCTACTATTATATATTGGCACTGTTTCTTTTCTTTCAGGCTATTTTCATGTACTTCGAGGTGATGGCCTGGTTTGCCGGCAAAACAGTCACAGCTAACACTTTGAAAGAACTGATATTCAGAGTCCTGACAACTGTCTGCCTGATATTTTTCGCTTTCCGTTGGGTTGATTTTGGTGGCTTTATGCTGATGTTTGGCTGTATTTATTTCCCCATTGCATCCTTTTTACTCTACCGACTGTACAAATCGCAGAGTATTCCTATACATTTTAAAATCAGCAAGGTTACCAGAAGACTCTATGGTAAAATGCTTTCCCTGGGAAGTTTTGTGTTTATGGCAAGCCTGAGCAATATTGCGTTTGTGGTGTGTGATACGCTTTTCCTGGCAAGCCTCTACAATTTCAGTCAGGCAGGCATTTATGCGGTGGCGCAGTATTTTGGACAGGTACTTGAAGTGCCTATGCGTAGTATGCAATCGAGTAGTATTCCACTCATCAGTGAGTATTGGCGGGCTAAAAACTTTGTGGGTCTTCAAAGTATATATCGGAAAAGCTGTCTGAATCTTTTGGTGGCAGGTATCGGACTTGGAGGCCTTATCCTGATTAATCTTCACAACCTGGAACGCTATTTCCCACCCGATTATAGCGTTATGATCCTGCCTGTGGCATTACTGATTGTGGCAAGATGGATCAATTTGGGAACCGGTCTCAACACCATTATTATTCAGCTGAGTACCATGTGGAAATTTGACTTTATAAGTACCCTGATTTATTCCATCATCGGAATCCCCTTAAATTATTTGTTGATTCGAAGCTTTGGTATGTGGGGTGCTGCCCTGGCCAACATCCTGGCAGTATTAATGTTTAACGGGGTCCGTTTTGCATTTCTCTATTATAAATATGGCCTGCAACCATTCACCAAAATGAATCTTTTTTTACTCGGAGGAGGCATTGCGATTATTGCATTGGTTTACTTGGTTCCGGCGGGGACTAACCTCTACATAGATGGTATCCTGCGCAGCACCTTGTTTTTAGCCCTTTATGGATTTTTCGTTATTCGTTTTAAAATCAGTGATGAAGTACAAATGCTTTGGAATAAATGGGTGGTTGGCAAATTTTTATCAAAATAGAGCGATGCAGGTAATACGCCTTTTTGTATGTTTATTGTAACGCTATGAAGAAAGTATTGATCATTACCTACTATTGGCCACCTAGCGGGGGTATTGGAGTACTTCGATGTCTCAAATTTGCCAAATACCTGCGGGAATTTGGCTGGGAGCCCATCATTTTTACCGCTGATAATGCCCACTATCCCTCTCTCGATCTTACCAACGAGAAAGATATTCCACCGGGAATAACCATTTTACGGCAAAAAATCTGGGAACCTTACGGTATCTACAAGTGGATTACCGGACAAAAAAAAGACGCCAACGTAAATAATGTTTTTTATGCCTCCGAAAAAAAGAAGGGGTTTCTGCATAAAGCTTCGGTATTTATCCGCAGCAACTTTTTTATCCCCGATGCCCGGGCACAGTGGATACAACCTTCGGTAAAATTTCTGGTACGCTATCTCAAGGAAAACCCGGTTGACGCGCTGTTGAGCAACGGCCCGCCCCATTCCAATACCCGAATAGCCAATCTCGTTAAAAAAGAAACCGGGATCCCCTGGCTTGCTGATTTTCAGGATCCCTGGTCACAGGTTGATTATTTTTCCATGCTGCATCTTACGCCATGGGGCTTGAAGAAACACCTGCAGATGGAGCAGGAAGTTTTTAAAACGGCAGATGCTATTACCATTGTAAGTGATACCTGGAAAAAAGATCTTGAAAAAATAGGTGCCCGAAATGTTTCCGTATTGCCCTGGGGTTTTGATGCAGATGACTTCAAGGATTTAAAGAAAAAGCCCACCGAAAAATTTACCATCACACATATTGGTATTTTAGGCAGTGACCGCAATCCGGAAGCGTTGATAAAGGCATGCACCTTGCTCGCCGGGGAATTTCCTGAATTTAAAAAAGACCTCTGCCTGCAATTGGTGGGGCTCGTAGATCAGGGCATTCTCGCCAACCTCAAAGATGCAGGATTTGAGCAACAGATTGAACTTACCGGTAATCTAACCCGTCGGGAGGCTTTACAACGAACCCTGAATTGCCGTGTTCAGCTTTTAATGCTAAATAAACAAGACAATGCCGAAGGACGTATTCCGGGTAAGTTGTTTGAATATCTTGGTGCCGGTAATCCTATTTTGTGCTTTGGACCTCCAAAAAGTGATGTGGCCGATATTTTAAACCAAACCCAACATGGCGTGTATTGTGCTTTTGAGGATTCGCCAAAAGCGACAGCACTTTTACAAAGCCTTTACCTCCAATACCGAAATGGAACTTTGCCACAATACGATGGAGAAAACATAAAAGCCTTTGCAAACAAGGCCATAACTGCTCAACTTGCCAAAAAATTACAGAAAATCACAGATTAACAAAAGGAATTATTAACAATAGCTGCAAACAGGGTATAATATATTGCCAAAATTGGTAACTCAATTAGAACTCCTTTGTACTTTTATCGTAATGTATATTATAGAATTTACGCACCTAACTATGAAATTGACAAAAAGAAATATCCTACAACTTTCCTTGGTTGCTTTTACTATGATTTTGGGCATACAGCAAGGATTATCGCAGCAAATCTGGTACAGCGAGCCCGAAAGAAGTGAAACTAAGCAAACAAATTTTGATATTATTGGTCGCTTTAACGATAAAGTACTGGTATTTAAAAACAACCGGAACAGCAGTTATATATCCGTGTACAATGATGAAATGCAATTGCTGAACAATGTTGAACTTGATTTTATACCGAACCGGATTATTGAATATGACATCTTACCGTTTAATGATTTCAGCTATCTGTTTTACCAATATCAACAGCGAAATATTGCTTACCTGATGGCAGTAAAGATTGGCCCGGATGGCAAACCGCTTACCACCCCCTTTGAATTGGATACTACGGTGATTAACTATAATGCAAGCAACCGGGTTTATTCAGTCATTTCGTCTGAGGATAAAACCAAAATGATGGCCTTTAAGATCAATTCAAAAAACGATAAGTTACTCCTTTTTGAAACCAATCTTTACGATGAAAACCTTGGGGCTATCAATGCTTCAAGTCTTAATCTTACCATGAACGACAGATTTGATTTTTTGACAGATTTCTTTCTGGATAACGATGGAAATTTGGTTTTTGGCAGAGGCCGTCGTAAAAGTTCTGATGACAATATCAGTCAGTTTTATCTCATTACAAAACCACAAATGGCTGATAGTTTTGTATTGCGGGAACTCAAGTTTGATGGCATCAGCCTCGATGAAGTAAAACTCAGGATCGATAATTATAACAAACGTTATTTATTTTCCGCATTTTATTACAAGGGACGCCGTAATAACAATATAGAAGGGGTTGCAAACTCTTTGTTTGATGTAGAAAAGAAAGCATGGATGGTACAAAATGTTATTCCACTAAGCGACGAATTGAGAGCCGATGCGAGAACTGATAATAATTTGAAATCAGCCTTCGATGATTATTATATCAAGCAAATTTTTATCCGAAAAGATGGTGGATTTGTAATGAATGCTGAGTCTATTTATACCACTTCGCGTGGGGGTGGAGGTTTTAATCGCTGGGACATGTTCAGCAACCCTTATATGATGGGTGCACCTATGGGTTGGGGTGGTTGGGGCATGATGGGTCCCGGAGGATTTGGCTCCCCTTTTGGCAGAGGTTTTAACAATGTAACCCGGTTTCATGCCGATAATATTCTGGTACTCGCCTTTAATGAAGAAGGGCAACTTACGCTGAGTAATGTGATTCGCAAAAGTCAGTACGACGACGAATCAGATGCTATGGTAAGCTACCAAACCGTAAATACGGGAAATGCAATTCATTATTTATACAACAATTACGACCGAAGAGATGTGGTATTATCCTACCAAAGCCTCAACAGTGACGGTAAGGTTATCCGAAACCCAACCATGAAAGGGTTGGACATGAAGTATGAATTTATGCCAAGATATGCAAGACAAATTGCAGCAAGAACGGTCATAATTCCATGTATTATGCGCAACCAACTCTGCTTTGCAAGAGTAGATATTTACTAGCCTTTCAAAGTCGTACCTGCTTATCTGTAAGCCCGGATTGTTTGTCAGTCCGGGCTTATTTTTTGCGGTCTGGTAAAAAAAGAGATGCGGGCTGACTACTCTGTAAAAGTCCTGTGGTACCTTTGCCATCTCTAACTTTTGGGAATATTCACATGATTGATTTTTTCAGGCGCAATAATACCTTTCACATACCTGTTTTGGCCTTATTGGCTTTTGTTATAAAATTCAGCTATTTTGGAATAAACCCTGCCCTGCAAAACCCGACTTACAAAAAGGTTGGTGGCCTGCTGGATCCCTTTCTGTATGAGACCCTTTATAAAAAGCTGGACACGCTGTTTGTAAATGGGATAGCCTTACTGATTTTACTGGGAAGCGCTGTCTATCTCAATCAGATTCTGACTTCAAGACGGATGTTTCAACGCAGTCATATGCTTGCCGGGCTAAGCTTTATATTGTTCACTTCGCTTTTCCCCGTTGGATTTGGATTAAATGCTGGCATTGTATTATTACCTGTAAGTATCCTTTTATTTCAACAAATGACGTCGCTGCAAAATGCACAAACGCCATTGGGTGTTATAACAAACATGGGTCTTATTTGCGGTGTTGCCTCTATTTTATACCATCCTTTTTGGTGGATGCTCCCCTGTTGCCTTGTTGTTCTTGGGCAAATCAGGGCATTCCGGTGGAAGGAGTGGATCCTTTTGATTCTTACTTTTCTTACTCCCTTTTATTTTGCCATCGCTTTTCAGTTTCTTACAGACCAATGGAACCCAAGAGCCTTTTTGCCCACCTGGAAACCATATTATTCGCTAGAAGCTCCGGATACTTTTTGGATCGCAGGCATCGCCTTATCCATTCTTTGGGCAGGCATCGGGTTTGTAAGATGGCAATCCGGAAATGGAAGGATGTTGATACAGGCCAGAAAGAACTGGTATATACTACTGACTATTGCGCTATTTACGCTCCCTACCCTCTTTTACCCAAGCGGGAACACAGAGGAAGGATTGATTTTGTTGGCCGTTTCCGTTTCTCCTTTTGCAGCCCATGCCTTTGCCGAGGGCAAAAAAAAGTGGCCGGCAAATCTGCTCCTCCTGGTCCTTTTGCTTACCGCTGGTTTAATGGTATGGAAGGTTTTGGGGGAAATTGC
The DNA here is from genome assembly GCA_041739485.1 of Chitinophagaceae bacterium. Classification (GTDB taxonomy): domain Bacteria; phylum Bacteroidota; class Bacteroidia; order Chitinophagales; family Chitinophagaceae; genus Phnomibacter. Next base: position 213 of record JBGSNV010000294.1, on the reverse strand, counting down.
TTAATAAAACAGGATTTATTCACCAAAGCTTTCCGTGTATATTTGCGCTTCAATATGGGTGTTGTATCTGTAAAATATTTATATTGAACATCAATCTAGTTTGTTTCGCCGGAATATCCGAAGACCTGGTAAATGAAAAGAAAAGGTAAATGACCTATACATAATAACAAATACAAAATAATAATAAGGTATGAAATTTGGTATCGTTGTTTT
>JBGSNV010000141.1:0-5082 GCA_041739485.1 Chitinophagaceae bacterium | reverse complement strand
TACCAGGGCAAAACCCAGCAATGCCAGCCAGCCAAAGCTGATCAGTTTTAAAATCAGTAAAGCTCTGTTATTACCAATTTGCTCTGCAATAAAACGAATACCATAAAACTTACTCAGCATGTATCCAATTACCTGAGAAGTAACCAACCATATTTTATAATCAACCCCAAAAAAGGATTGATCCAAATAGCCCGCAGCCGTAAAAGCCTTGCGGTATCCATACATACAAGTGTACACCGAAAAAGTGACCAATGCTGCAAATACCACCGTCATCCAGGGAGCCTGCTTTCCAAGTATATTTTTAAACCGCAATTGCCATCGCTGCATCTAAGAGGTTTTTTCAAGTAAAGGGATCAGTTCATTCAATCCGTTGATGATAAAATCAGGTTCGTAAGGTAAGAGTTCTTCACGCGTAAACGCCCCGGTAGTTACGGCAATAGATAACAAACAGGACGCATTTTTTCCTTCCATTACATCTACCTCGGTATCACCCACTTTCACCACTTTAGCGCTATCGGTGATATTCATATGATTCATTAGTTTATGGATCATAAAGGGGTGGGGTCGTCCTTTTTCTACTTCATCGCTTGCAATCAGTTCATCGGCAAGTCCGTTTTGCAGCCAGCCCAACCGGTACATGATGGCATCCGCAATCGGCCGGGAAAATCCGGTATTCAATCCAATACGAATTCCGGATTCCTTTAGCGTACGGAAAGTATCTTCTGCATAGGGAAGCGCCCTTAGAGAAGGAGTCACTTCATAAAAAGAAATCATCTCCTTTTCAAACTGAGAATGTATTTTTTCAATCAGTTCTTCTGTTATTTTACCAGAGTCGCTTTCGTGTTTTTCGAGCATCATCCGGATGGCAAGGGGCTTGTAATAACCCATCAGAGGATTGATATCCGATTCCGGTACTTCATATCCACAAGCCTGCATCGCTTTCTGAAAGGCCACCACTATACTTCCATCATCGTAAACTGTCGTTCCGGCGAGGTCAAAAACCACCAATTCAATATTTTCCATATTTGCTTTCTCTAAATGACGAATCATCATGTCCCGGTATTTTTCAGGATCGGGCAATGTTTTACCGGTTTCTTTGGCCTGCTCATCCCAAAGCCTGAGTTGAATGAATTGCTTATAAAGCGGATCAGCCTCGAAGTGCTGTATTTCTTCCGTCGTCATGCGGCCACCCTGTAATCGCAGCGTTTCGCGGCTTGCTTCAGATAATTTTTCATAATAGCCTGCATCCGTTGCCGTAAGGTATCTTTTGGCAGCTACATGGCTTACTATCAGTTTAGCACATCGTTCGCTAAAGCCTTTTTCCCGGATAAAATCTGCCCCAAGCGCTTCATGATCCGCGGTTCCAAACCCTTCCATTTGGGCTGTTTTTTCTCCGGAAAGCGCTTCGTACAAGTGCCCGATATCGTGAAAAAATGCGGCAAGAATCATTTCTTCATCCGACCCGGCATTTGCTGCAAGTTCGGCGCATTGACACATATGTTCGAGTTGGCTTACCGGTTCTCCAATATAATCTGCATGACCAAATTTTCTATAGAGGTCAATGATTTGGTCTGCTGTTTGCTGTGGTGTCATGTGAAATTATTTTTTTACCCTAAAACTAAAAAAAGCAGCAAGCGTAAGCGACCTTCCTATGCCGTTGATACCACTTCCATGGGTGCGGTAATCCTGATTTGAAAGGTTATTAAATGCTGCCCGGAAGGTGGCCACAGCCCCTGTATAAGAGGCATAAGCATTCAGGATATGCCAGCCGGGTGTACCACCATCCGGTATGCGGTTATCATCTTTATCACCCTGTGCCAAACGCGTTTGTTTGGCAGCCCATTGGTGCTCTACAGATAAGACCCATTTATTTTTTTCAAATACAAGATTTTGTAATCCAAACGCCGGGGGTATTCTTCTCATCGGTTCGTTGCGGGAGAGGTTCTGACCATATTGCGTGGCGGCCATGGTTTGAAATTTGAAATGCGATGAAATCTGCCATTCAAGGTTCATTTCCAATCCTCTTACAAAGCTTGTTTGATCATTGGTTTTGTAAAAAACCGGATAACCCTGAATAGAATCTGTTGCACTCCGCACACGGCTAATGAGGTTGCTGAGATGCATGTAAAATACAGCGGCATGTAATTTCAATACTTTACTATTAAGGCGATAACCTATTTCGCTGTGCCTGCTTTTTTCGGGCTTTAAATCGAAGGCGGGCACTTCATAACGGAAATCTACCAAACCAAGGGTTCCCAAATCATCAATACCGGGGGCCCGGAATCCGGTATTGAAACTTGCATAAATGGCCTGCTGTTTATCAAGTAAAAAAGTAACCGCTGCGTTGCCCACCAATGCCGATGAAGTCAGCGAAGCATCCTTACCACTTTCGCCGTTGGGCAGCATTAAAAACCGGCCGGGGATTTTATTGGTGACTGCATTATAGCGCAATCCTGCTTCTATTTTTATTTTGCCAAAATCAACCTGATGCAGCGAATACAGAGCCCGGTTTTGTTGGGTAGCTTCATCGGGATACAAGCCACGCGTAGCAACAGACAGGTTCGTATTAGTTACGGTTCGCAAGCTGTTTACCAAATCGCTGTACCATTCTGCTCCCTGTGTGCTTACCCAATTCGGGGCAATACGCAGGTCCGCTTCAGCTACCACACCAAGGGTTGCTACTTCATCTCGTTCCTGAAAATATTGGGCGTTTCCATTGCGATGATATTGGCGGCCTTCTACTGATTTTTTATAGAGTGGTGTAATGCGCCAACCGGTAAGTGTTTTATTTTTATATTTTGCTTCAAGCCGGGCATAACTGAGTAATAATTTCTGCGGCTCGAAATCATAATACTCAAAATTTTCGAGGGCTACCCGATGGTAAAGCGGCACATCCGTTTGATGAACCTGTTGGGCTGCAGCCGTCAGGGTATATTGATTGCTTAATTTCCATTTAGCCTTCCAATTCCAGTTATTTTCGTTGTACCCCGACGGGCTTTGTTTCCCGGTATTTTTTCCGCCATAAAGATCCCCGAATTTCCGGGAAGTAAATCCTGCATCTAATGCAAAGCGCTGACTGCTGTAGCCTACCTCTGCCCTGCCTGTATATTCCATATCCTGTGTTGTAAGTCGGGTTCCGGCGTTTAATTTCCATACCGGCGTTTGCTGCCATTCCGGTTCAGTGGTCAATGCATGAATGACCCCTCCCATGGCATCGCTCCCATATTGGGTACTACCATTGCCTTTCAATACCTCTATGCTACCCAATGTATAGGCATCTATCAGATTGGGATACTGATTGGGGCCAAAACGAAAAATGGCATTGTTTACCCGGATTCCATCCCACAACAAAAGGGTTTGATTGCCGGTTAGTCCACGTAAAAAAGGAGACCCACCACCATGATTTGTTTTTTGTATGAAAACACCCGGAGTATAAGCAAGCGCTTCGGGCAAGGTTCTTGCATTGCGCAGATCATCCATCGGATTCGCTACTTTATCTACTGAATGCGGCGTTAAAAAAACGGCCCTTTCCATTCTGCTTGCCGTAATTACTACCTCAGAAAGTGTATCCGGTTTTGAATTCATAGTGGCATCTGTTACCGGTAGTTGAGCCCAACAAGGAAAGACAATCCAAACGGCCAATATCAGGAATAAAATTTTCGAAAAATAACTCATCAATGCATCCTATTTGTTCCCTTTCTGAAGATAATGATTGGTCCTCTGTTCTGCTGCATCATCCATGGCGGGACCCTGTTCAATTTTACGCCAGTCGATGGGCTGATTGTATCGTAACATGGCTTTGTCCCAGTCAAAAACACGTTTATCGGGATATACCAAAGTATAAGGTGTAAAGTCTGCCTTGCTCGTAAAAAAATCATCAAGCAAAGAGGCCGTGGCATCGTACTGATTCACATATGGAATATTTAAAATATTGTACATTACTTTCAGAATTGATCCGAAATTAGCATGTCTGTTGGAAACAAACCCTTTTTTTACATAAGGACCCGCCATCATTAAAATGCTGCGGTGTCCGTCAATATGATCAACACCTCCCTGAGGATCATCTTCGGTAATGATCACGAGCATATTTTTCCAATACGGTGTACGACTTAAAAAATGCAACATGCGACCGACGGCCAGATCGTTATCAGCCATGTAAGAATGCTGAAACGGATAACCATCCTCAGGACGCGGACCGGTGCCATGATCGTTGGGCAACATCGCTGTGATCAATTGTGGCAGCGTATCTTTTCCATTCAACCACATGCGGGTAAATTCCTCTTCAAACTGCTTCATCCGGAACTGATCGGGGATATTCATGTTGTAGCCGGCAAAATTGTGCGAGGTTCTTTTCCAAAGCGCCTCCTGCATTGGTACCATTACCAGGTGTGCGGCACCGGTAGCCGTATCATACCACTCTTCGCGAACATGCGCTGTTTCGTTGGCTTGTCCGAAATTGTAAAAGGAGACTTTATTTCTTTCCAGCGCTTCCCACAAGCCACCGATCTCGGCATAATCTTCAGGATCCATACTTCCGGTAGAACCGGGAAAACGTCTTCCGGGTGCGGAGGAGAAAAGCTTTGCTGTTTTGCTGACACTCGAATTGGCTTCCACCCATTCGTTGGGGATAACACCTACCATCCAGTGGTGCCCATGAATGCTCGCATCGCTATCGCAATAAAAATTATCGCTGAAGGCAAATTGCTCAGCTGCTTTTTTATGATTGGGCATCACATCTACATTCCGTAAGGTATCCATGCGACCGAAAATGTCGACTCCGGTTCCAAATCTTGCAAGGGTGGCATCTCCCTTTGCCTGTTCAAGCTGACCAAATACTTCGTCGTAAGTCCGGTTTTCTTTACTGATGAATACGATATGTTTGATAGGACTTTCTGAAATGCCCGGTAGTTCTGGTAACGGACTTTGGGTTGTCGCAGACACCGGCACTTCCTGAAAAGTATTGTCCAGACATATTTTGGTATAAGCTTTCAATTGAGCGGCATCCGGTATGGCAAGTTTTTGAAAAGTTGCCAACTGAATATCGCCTACATAGGTACCCTGAGGCGGCTTTACAAAACCCGC
>JBGSNV010000241.1:0-17738 GCA_041739485.1 Chitinophagaceae bacterium | reverse complement strand
TTCCTTTGGAAATATCCAGAAGTTTCCCCTTCATCAACCTTTTTTTAAGTGGATTCAGGTAATCAATAAAAAGCTTCCCTTCCAAATGATCATATTCGTGCTGAATAACTCTTGCTGTAATCCCATGGAACGAACTCTTGTGTAGCTGAAATTGCTTATCCAGCCATTGAAGGGTTATTTCTGCCGGCCTTACTACATCTTCCCGGATTTTGGGAATACTCAGACAGCCTTCGGTATAAGCCCAGGGTTCACCTTGTTCGGAGATCATCTGTGGATTGATAAACACCTGTTTTACACCCTCATCTCCGGGAAATTCGTCTTTTTCATCTTCGTCCAGATTTTCAATGATCTGAATCGAATCCATCAAAAAGATACGTACAGGTTTGTTAATTTGTGGAGCAGCGAGTCCAACACCATTGCTGTGATACATGGTTTCCCACATATCCTCTATCAATTTATTAAGATCAGGAAAATTTTCTTCAATGTCTGCCGCCTTTTTTCTCAGGATAGGCGATCCGTAGGCTACAATAGGTAATATCACTTGCTAGTTTTCTTTTTAATTAAATAGTTTACAAAGGTGGCTTTTTTTTATAAATTATTGGCTACCATGTAGGATTGAAGCATAATAGTAGCGGCCACTTCATCAATCAGGGCCTTGTTTTGCCGGTCTTTGCGCTTAAGTCCGCTTTCAAAAATAGCCTTCGAAGCCATTTTGCTGGTAAATTGTTCATCCACTGTTTCAATAGGGACTTTGGGATGATCTTTTTTAAACAACCGGATGAAATCCCGAACAGGTTTGGTTCCATCGGTATCACTCCCATCCAGTGCCAAAGGCATTCCTATAATGACTTTTTCAACGGTTTCCTTTTGAAAATAAGCTTTCAACCAGGGACGCAATTGAAGGGCCTCAACCGTTGTAAGTCCGGTAGCAATCATTTGGAGCGGATCGGTAACTGCAATGCCACAGCGTTTTTTACCATAATCAATTGCGAGAATACGTGCCATAAAAACGGTCTGCTTAAGTAAGATAAATATCGAGCAATCCTTCTGGAAGGCTCACTTTTATATTTTTTTTACGTCGGTCTATATTTACAAGGGTACTTTCATTCAAAGGAATCAAAGCCTCTTTTCCGGCTACCATTACAGCACACAATACCTGATGAGGTTGTTCAATCACCTCACTCACAATACCTATAATTTTTCCATCTTCGGTAACCGTATATCCCAGCAAAGCAATGGTGGCATTGGCAGCAACTGCTTTCTGAAAAACATCTTCTGCCATCCAAACCTGCTTTTGCAAGACCTTAGCCGCCGCCTCTTTCGAATCGAGGCCTTCCAGTTTGACCCATGTTTCTGTATTTGATTTCGGTTTTGCTGATTCCAGAAAATAAGGAATCTGATTGCCACGGTTCATTTCCAGAAATAGCACGGCTATGCCTTTAAAATCAGATTTTTTCCCCAAACCGTGGCTGAGTACCAATTCTCCCTTCAAACCAAAGGTGGCGACTAGTTTACCAATTGAAACAGTTGGTTGCAACATTTTCCATTGTGATTGATATAAAAAAAAGCCCGACATGACCTATGAAGGCAATGTCGGGAAAGTAATTTGACCGAAAATAAAAATTATGCTTCTTCAGCAGGAGCTTCCTCGGAATGATTAGCAGCAACTTCAGCAGTTTCCACTTTTCTAATTACCGGAGGATTCTTTCTGGCACGAAGATTCTTTTTGTTTTCATCAGCACGACGTACAAGAGCAGATTCATGCTCTTCATGCCATTTCTGAAACTTAACCATAGCAGTAGCATCATCAAAAAGACCCAATTTTACACCTCGAAGCAGGTGCTTCAGGTACAAAACGCCTTTAAAGCTCAGGATGCGGCGAACCGTATCTGTTGGTTGTGCACCTTTGTGCAGCCAATCGAGGGCTTTTTGACGATCAATTTGAATGGTGGCCGGAACGGTCAATGGATTGTAAGTTCCTAACTTTTGGATGAACTTACCATCACGGGGAGAACGAGCGTCAGCAACTACGATAAAGTAGAAGGGTCTTTTTTTAGAGCCATGACGCTGCAGGCGGATTTTAACTGGCATTTTAAATAGAAATTTAAATGCGGTGAAGAAATAATTGTTGGACAGCAAAAATAAACAGTTGACGCAATCCGGCAAATTATTTGATTGCTTTTTTAACAAAAAAAACTAAAAACAACCTTTAAATAAACAATTTATTTACCAAACATCCCTTTTGCCATTCCGGCGGGCATTTTATTCATCATTTTCATCATCTGTTTCATCTGTTCAAACTGCTTCATAAAGGCATTAACCTCCTCCATAGGCTTGCCAGCGCCCATGGAAATTCGCTTTTTCCGGCTTTGATCAATCACATCCGGATTCGCTCTTTCAAAAGGGGTCATGCTTTGAATCATTGCTTCAATGCCTTTAAAAGCATCATCCCGGATGTCAAGATCTTTAATCTGCTTCCCTACTCCGGGAATCATACCTAACAGGTCTTTCATGTTCCCCATTTTCTTAATCTGCTGAATCTGTTGCATGAAATCTTCAAAATCGAACTGATTCTTACGGATTTTCTTTTCCAGTTTACGGGCCTGTTCCTCATCAAACTGAGCCTGAGCTTTTTCAACAAGACTTGTAATGTCACCCATACCCAGAATTCGCTGTGCCATCCGTTCGGGATAAAACACATCGAGAGCATCCATTTTTTCACCATTACTTACAAACTTTATAGGCTTGCTAACGGTGTATTTAATGGTCAAAGCTGCACCACCTCGGGTATCCCCATCTAATTTGGTAAGCACTACCCCACTAAAATCAAGGCGATCATTGAAAGTTTTGGCCGTATTTACAGCGTCCTGACCGGTCATGCTATCCACCACAAACAAAATTTCTGTTGGATTAACCGCCTTTTTGATATTTTCAACTTCGGTCATCATCACCTCATCAACCGCTAAGCGGCCTGCGGTATCGATGATCACTACATTCTTATTTTTTGCCTTGGCTTCTTTGATGGCATTCAGTACGATGGAGACAGCGTCCTTGTTTTCGGGTTCGCTGTATACATCCACATTTACCTGACCACCAAGTACCTTTAACTGATCAATCGCTGCCGGACGATAGATATCCGCAGCCACCAAAAGAGGACTTTTACCCTTTTGGGTTTTTAAATAATTAGCCAGTTTTCCGCTAAAGGTAGTTTTACCACTACCCTGCAATCCAGCTATCAGGATGACTGCCGGATTGCCAGTCGCATTGAAAGGCGTTGCTTCGCCGCCCATCAGTTCGGCCAGTTCATCCTTCACAATCTTCACCATCAATTGTCCTGGACTTACCGAGTTAAGTACCTTTTCTCCGTTGGCTTTTTCCTTGATTTTATCTGTAAACTCTTTTGCTATTTTATAGTTGACATCAGCATCTACCAAGGCACGGCGTATTTCTTTCACCGTGTTGGCAATATTGAGTTCATTGATCCGACTCTGACCCTTTAATTGCTTAAAGGCACTATCTAGTTTGTCGCTTAAACTTTGGAACATGGGTATAACAATAAATTCAATGAATACACAAAAAAGATGCAACCTAAGGCTACATCTTTCTAAGATTTTTTGCAAAATTAAGGTAAAATGGTAAAGCAATTGCTTTCCATTTAACGGAAAGAACGGAACTAAATACCAAGATAACCGCGCAATAACATACATCGACTGCTGCTCTGAAGTTTAAGGAGCGCTTTGTCTTTAATTTGCCTCACTCTTTCCCGGGTTAACGAAAAATGATGCCCGATATCTTCAAGGCTCAACGGATTATCAATCCCGATTCCATAAAAGTAGCATAAAACTTCCTTTTGGCGAATAGTCAATGTACTCAGACTTCGACTAATTTCTGTTTTCAAAGACTCCTGATGATCTATTTTTTGATTGGCGAGTTCTGCATTGGGATTGGGCATCAGGTCAATCATAGAGATTTCTTCGCCTTCCCCAAGGGGAGCATCCATGCTTACGTGCCGATGCGAGAAACCAAGAGTAGCATTTACTTCTTCTGTATCAAGGTCCAGAAACTCCGCGATTTCCTGAGAGGTAGGCTCCCGTTCAAATTCCTGCTCCAATTGACTAAAGGCTTTACTAACCCGATTGCTCAGCCCCACTTTGTTCAGCGGCAATCTTACAATCCGGCTTTGCTCCGCAAGTGCTTGCAAAATACTTTGCCGAATCCACCAAACTGCATAAGATATAAACTTGAATCCTTTGGTTTCGTCAAAACGCTGAGCAGCTCGTATCAATCCGAAATTCCCTTCGTTGATCAAATCACTCAAAGAAAGTCCCTGATTTTGATATTGCTTGGCAACACTGACTACAAACCGAAGATTTGCCCCTACAAGACGATCAAGAGCTTGTTGATCTCCCTGCCGGATTCGGGCGGCAATAAGTACTTCTTCTTCGGTATTGACTAAGGATACCTTTCCAATTTCCTGTAAATATTTCTCAAGACTCTGAGATTCCCGATTCGTAATTGATTTGGTAATTTTGAGTTGACGCATGCTCATAAAACGATATTTTAATGTTAGGTTGTTTCACATTTCATATTTGCACACTCCCTTCGCAGCACATCAGGACAGCTATATTTTCTCAGGTAAAATCCCGATGCAGTAAGCTCCCGTTTTCTTAGCACAAGGTAAGCCACTTCGGGGACGACACCCAAATTTTTTTAAAAAAAACCGTAGAAATACTTGCAAAATCGGCAAAAACACGTATAGAAATCAGGCTTGTTAATAAGGTTTGTGAAAAAATATTTTGATGGTTGAATTTATTTTCTATTATTGCAGCCCCACGCATTGTTGTGCGGCTCGGCTAATCCCGTTTTGCAAATGAGTAAAAAACAAATTTTTTCCATGGAGTTTCCGGTTCGGTGCTCCCCTGCTATATTATTCGAATTTCTGGCCACGAGCAATGGCCTACAGGAGTGGTTTGCTGATAAAGTAGACGATCGGGATAACCATTTTATTTTCAATTGGAATGGTTCAATTGAAAAAGCAGATGTGGTAGAAAAGGTGCAGGATCACCTCATCAAATTCCATTGGGTAACCTCTCCACCCAACGAATTCTTTGAATTCAAAATAGAAAAAACAGAAGTCAGTAATCAAACTATATTGATTATCAGCGACTTCGCCGAAAAAAATGAAATCAAGGATCAGAAGCAATTGTGGGATTATCAGATCAAGGAATTATTCCATCGCCTAGGGAATTAATTCGTTTTTTCCTGCAGCAAAAGGTTGCACATATCTACACATAGTTCGGACAAATCCGCCCATCTGTTTAGAGGGACTTTTATGGCAATTTTTAAGGTATTTCCGGCTAATGTCGAAAATTCGAAAATTTGATCTTCTACCTTTTCAAGGCCTTCCTGTGGAATACTGTTTATCCATGGATCGTCAACAATTCCACAATACACTGGAAACCCTCTCAAATATGCAGGTAGGTTTCCTATTTTTTTTTCCAACATTGCTTTTTTGATAAAAATGCCGGAAACGATCCATTGAACAGTGAAATAGTTCCCCCACCAAAAGAAAGTTCGAAGTGCAAAAACTCCTTTCGCCTTGATGAAAATCCTGGGATAATCCAACATGACCCAAGGCATTTCCTCGTACTGTTCCCCTTTTGATATTTTTGGAGAAGCGGAGATTTGAGACAACCAATCGGGTCCATTATGTTGCAGATTGGTTACAAAAGAAGTGCTGATTTCACCAAACAGGTCATAAATATTCCTGATAATCCCATTTTTCGTTAAAAACAATTCAGAATTCTGCATCAACGATAATTCTGAAGGCGAAAACATTACTTTTGATTCTTCCATAATGTGCAAATTACTGACCATTTGTGTTTACCAAACTCGATAAATTAATAGTCCGCGCTTTTATTGGTCCATTTCTGGCCACTTTTCTGCTTGCCATTTTTGTACTCATTTTACAATTTTTCTGGCTTTGGATCGACGATTTTGTAGGAAAAGGTATTGACACCCCCACCCTTTTAAAGGTAATACTTTATGTAGCAGGCAGTTGGGTACCAGTAGCCCTGCCTCTGGCCATGCTTATAAGCACCATCATGACCTTTGGAAATTTAGGCGAAACTTTTGAATTGATTGCTATCAAATCCGCAGGCATTTCGCTTTTGAGGTTTATGCGACCCATTCTTTTTGTAAGCCTGCTTGTATCGGGGGTTGCTTTTTTGTTCAACAACAATATCATTCCTGTCATCAATCTGAAACTTAATAAGTTAAAATACGAAATTGTATACACGAAACCTGCTTTCGATATCAAACCCGGTGTTTTTTATGACAAAATAGAAGGCTTCATTATCAAATTAGGCTCCAAAGAGAAAGATGGAAGCAGTATTAAAAATGTAGTGATCTACGAACGTGGAAACTATCTGCAGGATAATCTGATTTTAGCTGACAGCGGAAGTATGTCGGTAAGTAAAGACAAGCGTTTTCTTGAATTTGATTTGAAGAGCGGCACCCGATATGAAGAACAAGGTTTGCGTAATGCCGTTAATACCGAGTTGACCCGGATACACTTTTCATCTTACAAAAAGATTTTTGATTTGAGTAGTTTTTTCCGGGTAAAAACTTCTGATAGTTTGTTTAAAGATAATTTCAGAATGCTGAGCATGCGTCAACTTACCGAATACAATGATTCAGTAAAAGCAGCCCTGAATAAATCCACACAAACAAGTCTGAAGGCGAGTACCACTTATTTATCCTTTGTGGCAGCCAACGATAGTGGTGATATCAATTATCAGATTGCGATACCTCCTGGTAAAAAGGGTATGAAAGAAATTATTCCGGATAGTGCCTTTGCCGCTTGTATGGATATGGCAATCAGCAAACTGGGGAGTGCAAAATCCGATATGGAATACTTGTTTACCAATTATAGAGAACGGTCGAAAGAAATCCGCAAGTTTGATATTGAATGGCAAAGAAAAATTGCGCTTTCGATTGCTTGTTTTGTGTTGTTTCTGATAGGAGCACCGTTGGGATCAATCATTAGAAAAGGAGGCCTCGGTGCCCCACTCGTATTTGGTATCATATTTTTTGTTATCTTTCATATGTTGAATACGTTTGGAGAAAAACTAGCCAAAGAAGGAGTTATGTCAGCCTTTGGAGGCATGTGGATGGCTTCGATGGTACTACTTCCTGTAGGTTTATTTTTGACCTACAAAGCTCTGAACGATTCTGAAATATTAAATAAAGAGTTTTATTACCGCATTTTCAACAGTGTTAGAAGCTGGTGGAATCGGAAAAAAACATCAGCGTAAAAATTAATATCATGAACAGAAGAAACTTTATTTCTAAAAGCTCTTTAGTAGCAGTGGGTTCTATGGGTTTAGGTGGCTTATCTGCAAGCCTGCTTACCAGTTGCGGTAGTAGTAAGCTCATTAAAAATGGGGCTTTCATGCCTGGTTTTAATCAGTCTCCTTTGGGTTATGGATTCAAGGATCTGGAACCTAACATAGATGCCCTTACGATGGAAATTCATTATACCAAACATGCGGCAGCCTATACCCGAAATATGACCGAAGCTATTGAAGCGGAAAATCTCGGAGGCTACCCATTGGAAACCATTCTATCAAAAATCTCAAAATATTCCACTACCCTGCGTAATAATGCCGGAGGCCACTATAACCATGAAAGTTTTTGGAAATGGATGACACCCGGAGGTAAAAAAATATCTGATGATTTCACCAAAGTAATCGAACAGCAGTATAGCTCGATTGCTGCGCTTCAAAATGAATTCAATACCGCAGCAGGCAAGCGGTTTGGAAGCGGATGGGCATGGCTGATTCTCGACAAAAACAAACAACTTAAAATTACAAGTACGCCCAATCAGGACAATCCATTAATGGATGTAGCTGAGGTAAAAGGCTTTCCCCTCCTCGGGCTTGATGTATGGGAGCATGCTTACTATTTAAAATATCAAAACAAAAGAGCAGATTACGTTAGTAATTGGTGGAATATCGTAAACTGGGAAGAAGTAGAGAAAAGATATAAAAGCTCCATCAGTTAAAATACTTATCAATCAAAATGAAGACAACGACTATCTGGAAAAATGACCTTGAGTTTGACAGCCAATTTGAACAATATACCATACAAAATCTGAATGGTGGTAACGATGAGAACGGAAATCGATTAGGATTTAGTCCCAAAGCACTTTTACTAAGTGGCCTTGCCGGATGTAGCGGCATTGATGTAGTGGATATTCTAAAAAAGAAAAAAGTGGAATTTGGAGGGCTTGAGATTGTAACCGAAGCCGAAACATCAGAAACACATCCCAAGGTTTTTACAGATATTACCATTATTTTCAAGGTACAAACAGCGCCTGAAAATACTGAAAAGGTAAAGCATGCCATTGAGCTTTCGCTTACCAAGTATTGTGGAGTATCTGCCATGTTGGGTAAAAACAGTGCAATCAGACCGGTCGTGCAGATCGTTTAAGCGAATAAGAGCTTTTTAATAAATACATGGACAGCTACCAACCGGCGATCAAAGTTCAGCGGTATATTACCGTCATCAGTATTGTCTTGCTGATTGTAAAGTTTTGGGCATACTGGTTAACCCATTCTATTTCTATATTAACGGATGCGCTTGAAAGCATTGTAAATGTTACTGCGGGTATCATTACGTTGCTAAGCCTTATCGTTGCTGCAAAACCAAGAGATACTTCCCATCCATACGGACATGGGAAAGCCGAATTTATTTCGGCAGGTATTGAAGGAACACTGATTGTTTTAGCGGGTTTTTTCGTTTTTTACCAGGCCATTCAAAAGTTTTTAGAACCCAAACCGGTGCAACAAATTGAAGCAGGGCTTTGGTTATTAGCATTCAGCGGCTTGATTAATCTTGGTGCAGGCTGGTGGGGTGTAAAAACCGGTAAGCAATCCAATTCAGCCGGCATTACAGCCTCAGGAAGACATTTAATGAGTGATGCCCTTTCAACAGCCGGTTTAATTTTGGGACTTTGGGTGTTGAAATTAACCGGTTGGCAGTGGCTTGACAGTGCGATGGCTATTCTTTTTGGATGTATTCTTGTCATAACGGGATATAAAATAGTCCGTTCAAGTCTTGCGGGCATTATGGATGAAGCGGATGATAAACTGCTTGAAAGATTGGTCAGCTTGCTGAAAACGAACCGGAAAACAGACTGGATTGACTTACATAATCTCCGTTTGATAAAATATGGCAACCGACTCCATATAGACTGTCACCTTACGCTTCCCTGGTACTACGACTTGCATGAAGCCCACGATAGGGTTGATGAATTGACCGGTTTGGTCAGGAGCGAATTCGGGGATGCTGTTGAATTTTTTATTCATACCGATGGATGTTTGCCCTTTTGTTGCAAAATTTGCCGCAAAGAAGACTGTAAAGTACGTCAGGAAGCCTTTTATGAAACCATAGAATGGACTACAGAAAACTTATTTCAAAATAAAAAACATGCCACAAATCATTCAGTCGGGTAAGGATTTATCCCGTTATATTGATCACACAGTGCTGAAACCGGGCTTATTACTGAGTCAGGTAGAAACAGCCTGTAGGGAGGCCAATGAAAATGGATTTGCAGCGGTTTGCGTTCCGCCTCTTTTTGTAAAAGCCGCCTCCCGACTTTGTGGACCATCCACAGTAAAAGTAGCCACTGTCATTGGATTTCCATTTGGTTATTGTGCAGTGGAAGCCAAAATAGCTGAAGCAGTTCTGGCTATGGTAGACGGTGCCGATGAATTGGATGTCGTCATCAATTATACCGCCATCAAGAATGGTGATTTTCAGTTCCTTGCCAACGAAATCAATCATTTAATGCCGGTTATCAAATCAAAAAACAAAACCATAAAAGTTATTATTGAAAGTGGGGTTTTGACAGATGAGGAGATAAAACGTTGTTGTGATATTTACGGAGCTGCAGGAGTTGATTATGTTAAGACCTCTACAGGGTATGCCGAAAAAGGAGCTACACTGGAGGCCGTTAAACTTATTCGGGCTCATTTAGCTGATCATGTGGGCATAAAAGCGTCCGGCGGCATCAGGTCTTATGAATTTGCCAAAGCGCTTGTAGAGGCAGGTGCAACCCGACTAGGTTGCAGCAGCAGCCTCCAAATCATTGCCGGCGAAGAGGCCACGGGCAATTATTAACGACCTGCTATAGCCACTGAATCCATTAGAAGGTTATTTTTGTTTTGAAAAAAGGAAAAGGATTATGAATTTGAAAACTACATTAAATATATTATTGGGGGTTCTTCTGCTTTTTGGGTGGTCAAATCTGCGGGCTCAAGCCGAAGAAACAGAGGTTGTGGAAGTAATCCGCGATCTTCGATTAGACGAACTTGCTAAAAAGCAATATCAAATTAACAAATTGACCGGTGAAGGCGGAATCTTATCAAAATATAAAACAAGCAACGGCAAGTTTAAAGGGTACCGAATCATGGTACTGAATACCAATAACCGCGAAATAGCGTATCAAACAAGAGGCCAATTATCTAGCAGGTTTCCACAGCATAGAATATATCTCGCCTATCAGGCACCTTATTTTAAACTAAAAATGGGGGACTTTATTGATCGTTCCGAGGCAGATGATCTTAAAAAACAACTCAATGGCATATTCAAAACGGGCATTTTTGTTGTTCCGGATGTTATCAATATTCGACCGGAAGAAGAAATGAAACTCATTGAAAAAGCGTTAAAATCGGGAAATTGACTTTATCTGAAGAATTCCGGCAACTTGCCGTGGCCGTAAAAGAAAAATATATAGGGGTCAGAAGACATCTACATGCCAATCCTGAATTAAGCTATGTTGAATATGGGACGGTTCAGTTTGTCAAATCTCAACTTGAGTCGCTTGGTATAGACCCGGTAGAAATGGGAGGAACCGGATTGGTGGGTTTGATTGAAGGTAAAAATCCGGCAAGTCGGGTGATGGCGTTGCGGGCCGATATGGATGCACTTCCGATAGAAGAAGCCAATAATGTACCGTATAAAAGCAAAGTACCGGGAGTGATGCATGCCTGTGGACACGATGCCCATACTGCCTGCCTCTTGGGTGCTGCCGAAATATTGATGCAAACCCGGGATAAATGGGAAGGAACTGTAAAACTAATCTTTCAACCAGGTGAAGAACGTAATCCGGGGGGAGCTACTTACATGATTCGGGATGGAGCACTTAAGAACCCTGTTCCACAGGGAATTATCGCATTGCATGTACACCCGGGTCTTGAAGTGGGCAAACTCAGTTTTCGTAAAGGAACGGTGATGGCCTCTGCAGATGAAATTTTTATTTCTATAAAAAGTAAGGGCGGCCATGCAGCCGCCCCTCAACTCACAACTGATACCATTTTAGTAGCCTCTCATTTAATTATATCACTCCAGCAAATTATCAGTCGCAACAACAACCCGCTGAATCCTTCTGTCTTAAGTATTACCTCTATAAAAGGAGGAAATACCACCAATGTAATTCCTTCGGAGGTAAAGCTTATGGGAACCCTCCGATGCCTGAATGAAGACTGGCGGCGGGAAGCTCAGGAATTAATCAAACGTCATGTAGCTCATATTTGCGAAGCCATGGGGGCGATTGGAGAAATTTTCATTGATAATGGTTATCCCACGGTTTTAAACGACGAATCCTTGACAGATAATGCATGGAACCATTTAAAAGCATTGATGCCTGAAGGAAAAGTAGAAGAAACCGAAATGAGAATGGGTGCGGAAGATTTTGGCTATTATGCCCAGCAAATACCCGGCTGTTTTTTCAGATTAGGCGTTCGAAACGAAGCAAAAGGAATAGTTAGCGGTGTACATACGCCAACTTTTGATCTGGATGAAGATGCCATTGAGACCGGAATAGCTGCTATGGCTTATTTGGGTGCCTGTTGCACACTTTAAAAAAAAAGTAAAACGAAATACCGAAAGCGGGATCAAATGAGATCGGGATCACCTAATATTATTATATAGGCAAAAGAAACTTTATGATTATAACCAATGCTTTTTTGCTTTTAAAAGTATAATCAAACCGCCTTGAAATCAAAAATTCCGCCATTGGCGGAATTTTAATTGTATTTGATTTGCAGAGAGGAAGGGATTCGAACCCTCGATACAGTTACCCATATACACGCTTTCCAGGCGAGCCCCTTCAACCACTCGGGCACCTCTCTTTTTTGGGAGTGCAAAAATAGTGTTTTGCCATTAGTTCCGGTAAAAATCTTCTGATTATCTTTATTGAACCTTTTCCGGAGGATAATCGTAGCTACGATTTGTTAAAGAAAATCCAGAAACGGTACCCAAAAGAACTCCGCTTTTTTCGAAAACATTGGAGCGAGGCTTTGCATCTATGCTTATGATTTACAACTGATTATAAACATTTTTTTTTCAAAAAGTCTTCCCAATATGGGAAATATGATTATCTTTATTATTAGAATGAACTTTTAATTGCCAATTAATTATAATAAACTATTTATAAATATTACTTTTAGATTCTAATTACTAAATTTTAACTCATGAAACGTATTTACCTTTTGGCTGGCTTTATGTCGGCTACCCTTTTTTCAAATGCTCAGGTTACAACAAATGGCGGATCCGGGCTGAATGCAGGTTACCCATCTCTTGCATCTGCAATTACTGCGCTGAATGGAATTGGCACGGCTACAAGTGCAGTTCTTATAACTGTTGATAATGATGAAGTAGCTCCCGCTGGCGGATTTAATCTAACTGCAACCGGAGGCCCGTTTGCTCAAATTACAATTAATGGAAATAATAAGGTACTTACTGGTTCAGCATCTCAGGTTGCCGGTTCATTGACCGATGCGGTTTTCAAAGTTATTGGCGGGGATTTTATTACTATCCAAAATTTTCAGATTCGTGAAAATGCAGCCAATATAAATAAAGATTTTGCTACCAATAATATGACAGAATGGGGTGTTGCTTTATTAAATGCCAGTACTACAAATGGAGCTCAAAATGTGGCAGTACTTGGGAATAATATTAGCCTCGATCGGACATATCCCAACTCTTTTGGAATATACTCAAATTCTAACCATGCTTCCAATAGCCTGACTCTTTCGAGTGCTACCAATTCGGGTGGAAGAAACAGCAGTTATATTATCAATGGAAACTCTTTAAGTGGTGTAAATCTTGGTATTGTAATTGTAGGTAGCCCTGGCTTTATGAGTTTAAATATAACTATTGGTGAAACAGACCCTGAATCGCTGAATACAGGAAACGCTGTTGATACATATGGATATTCCGACCAATTCTCTGATTTTCCTTACCTTCCTAAAGTGGTAAGTGGTATTATGATTGTGAATACCCTGACCTCTAGTATAAACAAAAACACTTGTTTTACAACCAATGGGTTAGATGTAGCTACAATTATCCGGGGAATTTCATCAAGCACGGCTGGTGCGCCTGTTTTTCCTGTAAATCCGGCGGCAAATATCAGTTTAAATGGTAATGTTATCTCTATTCGCTCCGGCATTTCAACTTGTACAGTAGAACCCATTTACAACGCATTAGGAAGTGCTACCGCCAGCCTTAGAGTGGCGAAAAATACTTTCCTCATTTATACCAATCGAGGAACAGACCCTACCGGTCCGGTTTATTTTATTCACAACGCAGGTTCTACATTGAACCAAACCATAGAAAATAACGAATTTAATAATATAACGCACAATACTGCAGGTGAAATCAATTTCATCAGAATCAGTGGTTCAGTATTAGGTACCGGAACTCAAAACATTAAAAACAATTATATCAACGATGGTTTTACCAGAACAGCTACAGGAACCATTGGATCACCTGTAGTTACAAAAGGTATTTACATCACAAGCGATGCTCTTTCTTCGGCTAATGCTACCATTGAATATTCCGGCAATAACTTTTCAGAGTTCAGTTTGAGTGGTGTCAACAACTTCGTAGGCATCGAATCCCTTGATGGCGGTGGTGTAACATCTCCCGCACCCATTGCTTCTACCGGGGTTGGAAAAAAGATCATTGGAAATACCGTTTCTAATATTATCGGGGTTACCGGTGGATCTGTTACGGGTATAATAGTTTCAAACGGATCTTCCATGAGTAAGCACAATATGGTTTCAGAAAATACCATTTCTACGCTTTCCCTGCCAGTCCCTATTGTTGGGATAATGGTTAATGCGAGTGAGAATCAATATACAGATGTCATGAATAACACAGTTCGTGATCTTACAAGTACATCAAGTACGGTTTATGGAATCAGTAGCAATGCAACCAATAGCATGATCAGTGGCAACAGGGTTTACAACCTTTCGAGTACCGGGCTTACCGCAGGTATCCGTATGGGTGGAGTAACCCAAAGTGCTTACAAAAATCTCATTTATTCGATTTCTAATACTGCCAATGAGTCTTCGCATGGTATTTGGGGCAACATGGCTGCCACAAACGGTGCGGTTGGAACCATTTATAACAATTATATCGGAGCTATTACAGCCCCCGCTGCCACAGGGCTTAGTGCGGTAAATGGCATGACGCTCATGGGTACTTCCAATAATTCTTATCAGGTCTATTTCAACACGATTTACCTCAATGCAACCAGTACAGGAAGCACGTTTGGTTCATCAGGTATTCAGTTTTCTCAGGATATCGCTAGCCTTGATTTGAGAAATACAATTATTGTAAATATATCTACACCTGGAAACAATGGAGCAAATTCGCCTGCAAACGGTGTAAGCGCAGCACTTCGTCGCATGAGTGGTACTATGGGTATGGTTCCTGCCAATTACGCTACTACCTCCAACAACAATCTGTTTTGGGTGAATCCCAATGCAAGTAACAACACCCGTTGGACCTATGCGGAAGGAACTTCAACCATTACCAATCCACAACGGTTTACAGATAATGTGAAAGCATTTTTTGGTAACCGGGATCAGGCGAGTTTCGAAGAACTACCTCCTTTCCTCAGCACAACCACAGGAAATGCCAACTATCTGCATATCAATTCAGCAGTTCAGACCTTTGTGGAAAGTAAGGCACAACCCATTGGATTTATAACAGACGACTATGATGGAGATGTAAGAAATGCAACGACGCCAGATATTGGTGCCGATGAAATCAATGGTGTCCTTCCGGTTACCATGATCAGTTTTTCAGGTCAACGCATCGGCAACGATAACCTCCTGAAATGGTCCACATCTACAGAAATCAATAATCGGGGTTTTGAAGTACTCCGATCTATCAACGGGGTAGATTTCGGATCTATTGGTATGGTTGCCTCTCAGGCACCTGATGGAAATAGTCAGCAGAAACTCAATTATGAGTATCGCGATATTAAAACCAATACCGTTACATATTACTACCAGTTAAAGCAGACGGATATTGACGGTAGAACGACCTTAAGTTCTATCGTAAAAATCGACGGTATTGAATATACCAATTTGAGAATCAATGCAGTATATCCAAATCCTGCAGTCAGCACCATCAATACTATGGTATATGCACCGGGTCGTGACAGACTCAATATAAGTATTGTTGACATAAATGGAAGGGTGGTTAACAACAGCGTGAATCAGGTAGATCGCGGAAACAATACCATTTCGGTGAATATTGGCAAGCTTTCCAATGGTATTTATATGCTGAAGATGGTGAACGACAAAGGAGAAACCGTTGTTCAGCGCTTTATGAAACAATAAGTACAACACATAAATAAAAGGCTATCAGGTTCAGGAATTTTTCCACCCGGATAGCCTTTTTTGTTTTTTTGATATACAGATGTTTCCGGAAAGAGGCACCCTTTCAACGTTCTTCAGACCTTTATTTCCGAAGGATCAAATAGCCTTAAAGCATTGCCCGACGTAATGGCAGCAATCTCTTCCTGCGTGCAGGTATATACTTCTTTTAGCTTTTCCGCAATA
This sequence comes from Chitinophagaceae bacterium, assembly GCA_041739485.1. GTDB lineage: Bacteria > Bacteroidota > Bacteroidia > Chitinophagales > Chitinophagaceae > Phnomibacter. The sequence continues at coordinate 1,815 of JBGSNV010000241.1, read as the reverse complement.
TAAACCAGATAGCTACTTTCATTTCGCTTTCCCCGAAACGGTACCGGCGTCAGATAAGGAGCATCGGTTTCAAGGACAATAGCATCAATAGGCACGCGTTTGAGTGTATCAACCAATCCGCTGTTTTTATAGGTTACTACACCACCTATACCAAGCAAAAAACCACAATCAATGATTTGTTTAGCCATATCATACCCATCTCCAAAACAATGGAAAATCCCCTTCAATCCCCTGCCCTGATATTCCTTTACAATATCAACGGTTTCCTGTGTTGCCTGGCGGGTATGGATAACAATAGGCAGTTTTAACTGAATCGCCCACTCGATCTGAGTACGAAAAACCGTTATTTGTTCTTTTACATGATCCCGGCTCCAGTGAAAATCAAGCCCGATCTCACCCACCGCTGCAAAAGATCTCTTTTGAAGCCAGTTCTCAACGATTTCCATTTCTTTTTGCGGGTCTTCATTTACAGAACAAGGATGTAAACCCATCATGGCCTTGCAGGAATCAGGGTATTTTTCTTCCATTTCAATCATACTTTCGTGGGTTTCGCTATCAATGGCGGGCAAATAAAACTGCCTTACACCTTTAGCAGTAGCTCTTTCCATGACCTGTTCCCTATCCTGATCGAAAGCCTTTACATATAAATGAGTATGTGTATCAATTAGTTGCATATTTGCAAAAGTATACGGTATCCTGATGTTTTTTTTTGTTAAAAAATATTGTAAGATCTATTAAACCCGTTATAACATTAACAGTCTACCTTATAATAAAATTGCAAAAACCATGAAAATTAAAAATGTCTTCAAACCGGTAGGTCTTTTTATAGCCGCCTCAGCCCTGCTTATTGCGAGCTGTAATAAAGAAGTAAATCTGGATTCCGCTTCACCTGAAGAAGCCCTTGAGTTAACAGAGCTTACTACAGACGATGCTCTTGCAGATGAAATATTCACTGAGATTCATGAGCAGGAATTAGGTGTAATGGATGAAATTGGATTACCGGATATAGGCTTAAATAATGAGCCGGAAATCAGTCAGGACTCTGTTGGAAATCGTTGCTTTACAGTAACTATTACTCCAAGAAACGCTAATGTGTTTCCAAAAACAGTAGTTATAAACTACGGTGATGGTTGCAAAGGGCGTGACGGAAAAACCAGAAAAGGAAAAATAATTACCGTCTATTCAGCCCCAATGGCACGTCCGGGAGCCACTGCGGTAACCCGTTTTGATGGCTTTTATATTAATAATGTAAAAGTGGAAGGAAAACATACCACTAAAAACAACAGCACTTCTGATGTTCGCATCTTTACAAGAACAGTAGAAGGTGGCAAATTAACCTTCCCGGGTGGTAGAGTTCTTGCATGGGATGCCACGCATACTAACAAACAAGTAGAAGGGCTTGGTACTCCCGGATTCCCGTTTGATGATGCCTTTGAGATCTCAGGTCGTGCAAAAGGTGTAAGCGAAAAGAATGGCCGCCGGGTAGAATGGTCAAGAACCATTGTTGAGCCTCTGTACAAAGCTTTCCGTTGCCGTTGGATTTCAAAAGGCGTGGTTCACATTACCCGCAACGATAAAAGAGGTATTTTAAATTTTGGAGATGGCACCTGCGATAATAAAGCGATCCTTATTATCAACGGAGAAAGAAAAGAAATTACCCTTTAAAACAAGAATATTTGTAAAACAAAAAGGCCGCTTACCGAAAGGTTTGCGGCCTTTTTGTTTATAAACAGGCCGTAGAAATATTTTGTTCCCTGATCTTTTCAAGCACTGCCGGTAACATTTCTCTTAATCTCGGATATGCTTTTTCACTAT
>JBGSNV010000239.1:0-4172 GCA_041739485.1 Chitinophagaceae bacterium | reverse complement strand
CAAGCGACAAACCCATTTTAGTGGCTAATACCGAGTTGGTTCCCTGTGCAATATTGGCAAAAGGACCCCCATGCAAAATGGCAGGGTTACCCTCGAGGGTCTGCACCAAGTTGGGTTTGATGGCATCCTTGAGCAAGGCAGCCATCGCCCCGACAGCATTCAGGTCGCGGGCAAAAACCGGATTACCGGTAAAAGTAGTGCCGATATAAATATTCCCGAGACGCTCCTTCAGGTCGGCAATGCTTTTACACAGGCAAAGAATGGCCATCACTTCCGAAGCCGGTGTAATGTTGAAACTTTCTTCGCGGGGTATTCCATTGTTTTTGCCTCCCAAGCCAATCGTTATCTGCCTGAGCGACCGGTCGTTCATATCCATTACCCGTTTCCACACAATGCTTCGCGGATCAATACCTAAACTTCTTTTTTTATCCTGCAGGTTGTTATCAATCAGTGCAGATAGCAGGTTGTTGGCCTTTTCGATCGCTGAAAAATCACCTGTAAAATGCAGGTTGATATCTTCCATAGGAATAACCTGCGCATAGCCGCCGCCTGCTGCCCCACCTTTCATCCCGAACACGGGCCCAAGGGAAGGTTCCCGCAAAACAGCGACCGCTTTTTTACCAATTGCATTCAACCCATCGGTGAGTCCCACACTCATGGTGGTTTTGCCTTCTCCGGCAGGGGTAGGTGTCATTGCAGTCACCAAAATCAGGTTGCTTTTTGCTACCAGCTCCTCTTGAATGAGTTTGAGGGGCAATTTGGCTTTGTGTTTCCCATAATACTCAAGATCATCTTTTGGAACACCGATCCGGGCGGCAATTTCACGAATATGTTGGATAGAAGCGGATTGGGCAATTTGTAAATCAGATGGAAAATCAGGCATTCAAATTTCTTTAATACGAAGTTGGGCACAAGCCACTTTCCAAACCATGATACTTATCACGTGGAAGGCTTTATACCTCTTGAATATACAATAAAATCGGTAGCAGGCAGGGCCTTATCGCCAAGCCCATGCAGGATAGTAATCAATTGTCCGCGGTGGTAGGTGCTATGATTAAATAAATGCAGCAGCACCTGATAAACAGGCTGTTGAAACATTTCCCCTTTGGAATTCCGGTAAATCAGATCGCTAGTAATAGCTGCTGAATCGAGGTCTTCTTTGATGAATTTCTCCCATTGCATGGATTGCTGCATCAGCCCGTTACAGGCATCCCGCATGGAGGGATCGAAAGTTTCGGAAGGAATCACAAACCTTTCGTGTTGCCGCATGCGTTGCCACCAAATACTTTCGACATCCCATAAATGCAGAATGGTTTTATACAAACTATCGAAACTAGAGGGTACCACAGCCATCCACTTATCGGGCGATAATTGCTCAATATGATAGGTAAGCCTGTGATTGGCCCATACATTGTAGGAAGCAAACTGAATAAGTAATTCCCGCATATTGTTACACGTTTAAAACTGCTTACAAAAATCTGCACACTTCGTTTTCCTCAAACCCTTAATCCCGGGAGAATTTATACATCAATACGCGCATACCTTGCATGGCTTTCGATAAACTCCCGTCTTGGCGCTACTTCGTCGCCCATCAGCATACTGAAAACGCGGTCGGCTTCTGCTGCACTGTCAATCGTTACCTGACGCAGGGTGCGGTGTGCCGGATTCATGGTCGTATCCCATAACTGATCAGCATTCATTTCTCCCAAACCCTTATAGCGCTGAATATTGACACTGTTTTCGTTTCCGCCCCCTATTTTTTCAATCAGCAACTTCCGCTGCTCTTCGGTCCAGGCGTATTCCTGATTCTTTCCTTTTTTAACCAGATACAAAGGCGGCTGTGCAATATACACGTAACCCTGTTCTACAAGGGCCTTCATATACCGGAAAATAAAGGTGAGGATCAAGGTGGCAATATGGCTTCCATCCACATCGGCATCGGTCATGATGATGAGCTTGTGATACCTGAGTTTCGAGATGTCCAATGCTTTCGGATCATCCGGGGTACCAATTTTTACCCCAAGTGCGGTAAACATATTTCGGATTTCCTCATTATCGTAAATGCGGTGCTCCATGGCTTTTTCCACATTCAGAATTTTACCTCTGAGGGGTAAAATAGCCTGGTAACTCCGGTCGCGGCCCTGCTTGGCAGTACCACCAGCCGAGTCTCCTTCCACAAGGTAGAGCTCACATTTTTCGGGGTCTTTTTCGCTACAATCCGCCAGTTTGCCGGGCAATCCGCCACCGGTAAGACCGCTTTTGCGCTGCACCATGTCACGGGCTTTACGCGCCGCAGCACGGGCCTGTGCCGCCAAAATTACTTTTTGAATAATGATCTTGGCTTCTTTGGGATTTTCCTCGAGGTATATTTCGAGTGCTCTTGCTAGGGTAACTTCCACCGTACCCGCTACATCGCTGTTGCCGAGTTTGGTTTTGGTTTGCCCCTCAAACTGTGGCTCGGGCACCTTCACACTCACAATGGAACTCAGACCTTCCCGAAAATCATCACCTTCAATTTCCACCTTGGCTCTTTCGAAAAGACCTTCGCGATCACCATAGGATTTAAATACCCGGGTAATGGCCCTTCTAAAGCCGGAAACGTGGGTACCGCCTTCAATGGTATTGATATTGTTAACGTAGCTGAATATATGTTCGCTGTAGCTGTTGTTGTAGCTCATTGCTACTTCTACCGCCACATTGGAGCTTTCGTCGCGTCCTTCGCAATAAATTACCCTTGGAATCAAAGAATTACGATTACCAGCCTTGTCAAGCATTTGCACAAACTCTACAATACCACCTTCGCTATGGAACATTTTATAGTAAGGCTTGCCGTTCAGCTCTTCATTCTCCTCCCCTTCAAGTATTTCCCGCAGATCTGTCAGGCTGATCTTAATGCCTTTGTTGAGGTAGGAAAGTTCCCTGAGGCGACCTTCGAGGATTTCGCGCTTGTAGACCGTAGCCTGAAAAATAGTGTTATCGGGCCAAAAACGAACGTGAGTACCGGTTTCATCGGATGTACCGATTTCGCGAACCGGATATTGTGGAATACCAATTTTGTATTGTTGCTCGTAGACTTTACCGTCGCGCTTTACAGTTACATGCAGGTCTTTACTTAGTGCATTTACGCAACTGACCCCTACCCCGTGTAAACCACCGGAAACCTTATAGGTATTTTTATCGAATTTACCACCGGCATGGAGTACGGTCATTACCACTTCGAGGGCGGAACGTTTCTCCTTGGTGTGCATGGCGGTAGGGATACCGCGGCCGTCATCCTGCACGCTGACGCTGTTATCTTCGTGGATGATGACTTCAATGTGGCTGCAATAGCCGGCAAGGGCTTCGTCAATGGAGTTATCTACCACTTCGTAAACGAGGTGATGCAATCCTTTTTCGCCAATATCGCCAATGTACATCGCCGGTCGTTTCCTCACGGCTTCGAGACCTTCTAAAACCTGAATACTGTCTGCCCCATAATTCCCCTGGGCGAGGGATTTCATTTCATTGCTTTCTTCGCTCATATGCTGATTACGACCTTGCTGTTATAACTGAAAGTACAAGACCTGAAAAACCTGCCTGAAAGCAGCAAGCCTTGTTACCCTTTTACAAAGTATGCAAATGTACTGAAATGCCCGTTGGGAGCCAATAGGGACGCTGTCCAAAACAGACAATTTATCCCCAAAAATTGCCGAAATGGCGGGGAAAACCTACCGGGTGAAAACCATGCAATGTTGCCAGGGCAGATTGTCGATGTTTTCGACAAAACGGAAACCGAGCGCTTCCATTTCAGTGATGGCCTGTTTTTCGGTCATTTTATGAAGGGTTTTGATGGGAACTGTGGGGTCTTCGGCGCGGTATTCGATCAAATAGACCTTACCACCCTTTTTCAGGGCACTAAACATGGATTTGCCCATTTCAAGCGGATAAGAAAACTCATGATATACATCTACGAGAAGCATTTTATCGACAGAATTGGCAGGAAGCTGTAACGATTTTTCGGTACCGGGAACCAAATCAACATTGGTAATTTCTTCTTTTTGAAGCTTTTCCCGCAGGAATTGCAGCATTTCGGGCTGTATATCAATGGCTTTGATGCGACCCTTACCGCCTACCAAGGCTGACATGCGGACCGTATGATACCCGCTGCCTGCCCCAATATCAGCAACCACTTC
>JBGSNV010000233.1:0-2749 GCA_041739485.1 Chitinophagaceae bacterium | reverse complement strand
CTCCTTTTAAGACAATAACTTGAGAAAATGAGATCATTGTCGGAAAATATAAGTTGGTTACAAAAAGAAAACTACAAGGCTTTTTACCTTGCACTTTTAAGAGTTGCCATAAGCCTTTGGTTACTGAAGGAAGTTTTTATCAACTGGAGCGGAATGGATTTGCTTTATGGACAGACAGTCTTTATTGAGTCGGAAAAAAGAATAATTAACATACTATCCTGTGGCAACCCTTCATTGTTCAGGAGCCATTATCTTTTTTTTATAATTCCTTACATTGCCGTCATTTTGCTAAATCTAATTGGCATTGGCAGGCACTTTACAGCAGGGTTGCTTTTTATAATGTTGTACGTATTAAAAAATATGAATACAACTATTCAAAACGGAGGAGATGTATTAGCAAGGCTAATTGTATTCTACCTGATAGTTGCCGATTCCTACCAGTATTTTGTATGGCTACCTAAAAAGGAAATTAGCCAGGACCGACAAAAAATAAGGCATTTACTTAGTAATCTCGCTGCTTTTTCAATTATGCTTCAATTGTGTGTCTCCTATTTTGGTTTGGGGTTGGCAAAATCCTTAGACCCTTTATGGATCAAAGGTGAAGCTGTTTACTATGCCCTCATTAATGAAAGATACATGGGCACTCCGTATAATGAATGGATAGTTCAGCATGCATGGTTGGTTTATATCAGTAACTACGGAACCATTCTTTTTGAACTTGGTTTTCCGTTCCTGATATGGTTCAAAAAATTACGTCCTGCTTTACTTGTTATTGGAATAATTTTTCATCTTAGTATCTACATTTTCCTAATGATCTACGGTTTCGAAATTGTATTTATGTTGATATATGGCTTGTTTTTGCCCAACGATTTCTTATTAAAATATGCCCACAAAATCCAAAACTTCTATGGTGGAAAACCAGGCCTAATAACACGGTATATCGGCCTGGCAGATGGTGCAAAAAAGATGTGATTATAGCAATCACGTATGCAATTAATGGCCTGGTGAAAAGCAGCGATACACTTCCAATTCAGAAAGAGAAGGCTCATCCGGTTTTCCAATGCTTTCCGGCATAAGCCCGGTACAGTCATCCTAAAGAAACGTGATCAAAAACAAAAAAGCCCAGACATTTCCCAACAAGGAAAGCTGTCTGAGCTAAATTACATCTGCATTTCACCCCCCTTTAGGGGATGGGGGTGGATGGGGGCTTTCTACTTCAAATTACCCAACGCCTCTTTAATTCTTACCCATGCCCTTTCAATATTGGTCATGTTGTTGGCAAAAGAAAAACGTACGCAATTAGGATCACCAAATGCTTCTCCCATTACAGAAGATACATGCGCTGTATTCAACAGGTACATCGAAAAGTCTGCTGAATTGCTGATATGGATGTCGCCGACAGATTTACCGTAATAATAAGATACATCCGGGAAAATATAAAATGCGCCTTCAGGCTCTGAACATTTAAATCCGGGGATGTCTTTGATCAATTCCATCACCTTCGCTCTTCTGCGGGTAAATTCCTCGGTCATTTCGAAAGATGGTTTCAAATCCGTGGTCAATGCTACTACGGCTGCTTTCTGTGTAATGGAGCAGGTACCGCTGGTAAACTGTCCCTGTAATTTTTCGCAGGCTTTGGCAATTTCTACATTGGCCGCAATATAACCTAACCGCCAGCCCGTCATCGCAAAACCTTTGCTCAAACCGTTTACTATGATCACACGATCCTTCAAATCTTCAAATTGTGCAATGCTTTCGTGTTTACCTACAAAATTGATGTATTCATAAATCTCGTCGGAGATAATATAGAGGTCAGGATATTTACTAAAAACTTCTGCCAGCCCTGCCAGCTCTTCCTTGCTATAAATAGCGCCGGAAGGATTACATGGAGAAGAAAACAGGAATACTTTTGATTTTGGTGTGATCGCTGCTTCCAATTGGGCAGGGGTTATTTTAAAACCGCTTTCCAATGAAGTATGCACTTCCACTACCGTGGCCCGGGCAATCTTCACCAACTCAGAATAAGTAACCCAGTATGGCGTAGGAATGATCACCTCTTCTCCTTCGTCGCAGAGGGCCAGGATGGTGTTGGCTAAACTCTGCTTGGCTCCGGTAGAAGTTACAATGTTTTCCGGCTTGTAATCCAGGTTATTGTCCCTTTTCAGTTTTGTACAAACAGCTTCCCGTAAATCGGCATAGCCAGACACGGGCGTATAGTGACTGAAGTTATCGTTGATGGCTTTAATTGCTGCATCCTTGATGTGTTGTGGCGTATCAAAATCTGGTTCACCCAGACTTAGGTCAATCACATCAATTCCTTTGGCCCTTAGTTCACGGCCTAGTTTAGCCATTTTTAATGTTTCGGGTTCCGAAAAACGGTCTAGTAGAGAAGATATTTGCATGAATTATAAATTGAAGCGCAAAATTATAAGAAAATGAAGATGATTCGGCATAAAATCGAAATAATTTGATTTTGCTTAAATTAATTCCATTGTTATATCGGATTTGTTTAAAATTGTCAAATATTGTAGACTCCATCCGGCAATTTACCAACACGCTAAACCCGAAGTGGTGATATATCAATAGTCGTAGGTGAAAACTATGGTTGGGAATTATAGCCCAAAAAAAGGCTGGAATATTTTCGGTCTATTTACAGGACGTCCTGCGCATCCGGCATTCGCATGTAAATTAATGGGTAGATCCCACAATCTTCAAATGCATCCTATTTTGCCGCCTGTCTATTCAACCC
>JBGSNV010000136.1:0-8688 GCA_041739485.1 Chitinophagaceae bacterium | reverse complement strand
CTTTTTCGTAAGCAAAAAACGCTTGGTGATGTAGTGGTTGTAGGCAAAGTGCCTCCTGCACGTCAAAAAGGAGATACTACGGAGTTTAATGCAGCTGCCTTTAAGGTAAATCCGGATGGAACGGTAGAAGATCTTCTACGCAAAGCGCCGGGCGTTGTCATTCAAAACGGACAGGTCACTGCTCAGGGTGAGCAGGTACAACGGGTCACCATTGACGGTCGTGAATTTTTTGGGAATGATGCAACGGCGGCTTTGAAGAACCTCCCCGCAGAAATCGTAGATAAAATTCAGGTTTATGATCGCATGAGTGATCAGGCGCAACTGACAGGTGTGAGTGATGGCAATGAAACAAAAGCCATAAATATTGTAACCAAAGCCAATATGCGGAATGGTCAGTTTGGTCGGATTTATGCAGGTTATGGAACAGACGAACGTTATTCGGCGGGTACAAGTATGAATGTTTTTAACGGAAATCGCCGGATTAATATCATTGGTCTGTTCAACAATGTAAATCAGCAGAACTTCTCCGGGGAAGACCTCCTTGGGGTGAATGGTCAGGCTAGTCAGGGTCGTGGTCGCGGACGCGGCGGCTGGGGCGGCGGCGGCGGTAGTTTCTTTACCGATCAACAGGCCGGTATTGCAACAACCAATGCCATGGGTATCAACTTCAGCGATCTTTGGGCTAAAAGTAAAATGGAAGTAACCGGTAGTTATTTTTTCAATAATGCGCGTACTACTGCATTCAGTGCCACTAACCGCGAAACCTTTCTCGGAGATACAAGTCAGTTTTATCAGGAAAATAACCGGAGTGTAAGTAATAATTTCAATCACCGGATCAATGCCCGTTTTCAATATAAAATTGATTCTCAAAACACCCTCATTATTGCTCCTAATATTAGTTTTCAGAAAAATGAAGGGCAGAATATTTTGGATGGGGGAAGCAGGACTGCGAATGGAAGTATTATCAACGGAACGCTGAACGATCGAATGACCAATAGCAATGGTTATAATATTCGAAATGAAATTACTTATCGGAGAGGATTTGCAAAAAAGCGCAGAAGCTTTTCCATTAACCTGAATACCAGTTTTAATGATCGTACCAATTTGGCCAACCTTGATGCCGTTACTACTTCGCTTAAAGCGGGTTTTCTGGAAAGAGACACCTTACAGCAATTGACCGACAATCAATCGAACGGCTATAGTCTGAGCACTAATGTTACTTATAGTGAACCCATTGGTAAAAAAAGTACCCTTCAAATAAATTATAATCCGCAGGTAAACGTAAGCAAGGCCGATCAGCAAAACCGGTTTTTCGATAAGGGCACAAGTGATTTCACAATCTTTGATACACTGCAAAGCAACCTCTTCGATAATAAAACGACGGTGCAGAATGCAGGTATCAATTATCAGTTGGGAGAGCGGGGAGAGTTTTCAGTTGGGCTGAACTTCCAAAATACAAACCTCAATAGTGATCAAACTTTTCCCGTCAAGGGAAATATTCAGCGAACTTTCAACAATTGGTTGCCTAATGTGAGTTATCGAAAAGATTTCAATAAACAAATGAATTTCCGGGTTCGGTATCGTGCTTCAGTCAATACGCCTTCTATCAACCAATTGCAGAATGTCGTAAATATCAATAATCCGATTTTTCTTTCGAGCGGTAACGCTGAACTTGGTCAGAGTTATACTCAGTTTATGTTTGCCCGGATCAGCTATACCAATTCTCAAAAGGGAAAAAGTCTTTTTGCCGGGGTATTTGCACAGCAGGTAAACGATTATGTTACTAATGCTACCTGGGTAGCTTCTAACGATAGCCTCGTAGCCAACGGTATTTTATTGCGCAAAGGGGCTCAGTTTTCCAAGCCGGTCAATCTCGATGGCTACTGGAGTGTTCGTTCGTTTTTCAATTATGGATTACCGCTTTCGGTTATTAAGAGCAATCTGAATTTTAGTGGCGGTGTCAGCTATGTAAGAACCCCGGGGGCTGTAAATAATCTCCTCAATTTTACCAATAATTATACCTACACCGGTGGGGTAACTATCGCAAGCAACATCAGTGAGTTTATTGATTTTAACCTCTCTTATTCGGGTAATTTCAACAATGCGGTAAATTCTTTTAACCCCAATCTGAATAATAAATTTTACTCGCACAATGTTTCCGGTAAAATCAACCTTTTGACTAAATCGGGTTGGTTTGTGTTGAATGATGTTACCAATCAATTGTTCTCCGGTTTGGCCGATGGCTTTAATCAGAATTTCTGGCTTTGGAATGTTAGTGCTGGTAAAAAAATCCTGAAGCAACAGCGCGGAGAGTTGAAAATGAGTGTTTTTGATTTGCTGAAGCAAAACCAAAGTGTGAACCGGACCGTAGATGCTTTATATATAGAAGACGTTCAAACACAGGTACTTCAGCAGTATTTTATGCTTACTTTTACCTATACGCTGCGTAATTTTGGGAAGGGAATGCCGAATTCTTCTTCACGTTCAAGATGAAATTCCGACTTTCGCAATTGGTAAAAGCATAAAATTTACTCCCTTTGGGCGAACAGGAATTGATTGAGCAATTAAAAGCAGGTGAGGAGGCAGCCTTTAAACAAATGGTTACCTCCTGGCAGGATTTGGTATATAACACATCGCTTGGATTGGTGCAGAACGAAATGGATGCCGAGGATGTAACCCAGGAGGTTTTTGTAAAAGCATGGGAGTCCATTGGTGGTTTTAAAGGAGAATCGAAGCTAAGTACCTGGTTGTACCGGATAACGGTAACCAAAAGCCTCGATTTCCTTAGAAGTAGAAAAAGGAAAAAACGATTTGCTTACGTACAAAGTTTGTTTGGCCTCAATGACGAATTGGTAATAGACCCCGCTGATTTTATCCATCCGGGGGTAAAAGCCGAGAAAAAAGAAATGTCGGTTGCTTTATTTAAGGCCATTGGAAACCTTCCGGAACAGCAAAAGGCGGCTTTTGTATTGAGCAGGGTAGAGGGGCTCAATCACAAAGAAGTAAGTGAAGTAATTGGTACAACAGTACCGGCTGTAGAATCTCTTTTGCAACGGGCAAAATTGAATTTAAGAAAAAATTTGGAACAGGTTTACCGAAAAGAAAAGGAATAATCAGCGTCTTATTTATTATGGGATGGTGTAAAATAACCCCGAAAGATGAAAAGTAATAACAACAACATGGAAAATCAGGCCGAAAATTGGGTGAATCAGGCAATGGAAAGCCTCGACGGTCTCAGGCGCGCTAGTGCGAACCCGTTTTTATATACCCGGATTCTTTCCCGGGTTCAGGAAGCCAACAGCCGCTGGGAAAAAATGGCGCGTTTTATTTCCAAACCCTCCTTTGCCATTGCAGCTACCGCCCTTTTTCTGGCTTTGAATATGTGGGCCATTTTCCAGAAAAGCGAAAAAGCTACTCCCTCCGAAGCCGAAATGGAACAACTTTTTGCGACAGAATACAGTGCTTCTAATATGCAGTACTCGTTGGTTGACCTGAGTGAAGTAAAATAAGATTTGAATGGGTAAAAACAAAACATTATTGCTTTTAATTGCCGTATTGCTTGTTGCAAATTTTGTAATGCTGTACCTGCTTTTAAAGCCTGAAAAAAAACCTTCAGAATTAACCCGTGTGGAAAGAATGGTTAAAATGCTGCAGGACGAATTAGGTTTAGATTCTGCTCAAACCGTCAAATACCTTTCACTCCGCGAATACCGGGATCAAAAGTTGAAACCTTTGCAGGATAGTATGAAAACGGCAAAACAGGAAATGATGACCCTTTTGCGCAAAGAGGGCCTGACTGATGCAGAAGTAAACTTTGCGGCCCAAAAAGTAGGGGATGAGCAGGCACTTATTGAAATTACTTACTTTGAACATTTCAAACGCATGCAACAATTATTAACCCCGGAACAGCAGCCGCAATTTGATTCCTTATTGTTCAGGATGGTTAACCGGTCCAATTCGGATAATAATCAGCGCAACCGGAACAACGAACGTAAGTCACAGGATTAATTTCATACCTTTTTATAAATCCCCAGAGATGATTATTATGATCTCAGGGGATTATTTTTTGGTGCATTGGAGATCAGCAAACAAATATGGAAAGATAGAACCTTTCAGTTGCTACCTCATTTGCAAGAGATTGGGTTTGGATATCAAACCCTTTTTTTAAAAGCGCCTTATCCCCTGCTTGTTGCGCTCAATGCAGAAGAAGCAGTTTAATCACCATGCTATTCATTAACCATGAAAACCTGCATGTACAATTTTGCCATGTACTATATTCAATCCCTTATTCAAATCCTTATTTTCTAAACAGGCTTTTTCCCAGCCCGCTGCCGCAATTTTTAAAATATAAGGCAGGGTTACGTTGGTGAGTGCAAGCGTAGATGTATAAGGTACTGCTCCGGGCATGTTGGATACACAATAATGCACAACATCATCTATAATATAAGTTGGATCTTCATGTGTAGTAGCTCTTGTTGTTTCAAAGCAGCCACCCTGATCCACAGCTACATCTACCATCACTGTGCCGGGATGCATGGATTTCAACATGTCTCTTTTTATAAGTTTAGGGGCTTTTCCACCGGTAACCAATACCGCTCCAATAATCAGGTCATGGGTAGTGATATGTCTTCTGATATTATATTCACTCGAAAATTCGGTGACCACATGGCTAGGCATAACATCGTTGATGTAGCGTAGTCGTTTCATATTGATATCCAGAATGGTTACGTGTGCCCCAAGGCCTGCCGCCATTTTTGCTGCCTGTGTACCAACTACTCCTGCTCCCAATATCAGCACTTTCCCCGGAGGCACACCCGGAACACCTCCCAGCAGAATGCCCTTCCCTTTGATGGGTTTTTCCAGGTATTTCGCCCCTTGTTGTATCGCCATTCTGCCAGCCACTTCCGACATAGGGGTCAGTAAAGGAAGGGTACCGTCTTCGTCCTGAACGGTTTCGTATGCAATGCACACCGATTTACTTCTTAGCATCGCATCGGTAAGTGCTTTGCTTGAGGCAAAATGAAAATAGGTAAAAACTATTTGATTTTCCCCTATGAGAGCATATTCCGTTTCAATGGGTTCTTTCACTTTTACAATCATCTCGCTTGCTGCATACACATCGTGTATCTCGGGTAGCATTGCTGCGCCTGCTGCAAGGTAATCTTCATCAAAAAAACCACTTCCGATTCCGGCCCCTTGCTGTATATAAACGGTATGGCTATTTTTGGTCAATTCAAATACGCCGGCAGGGGTAATACCCACCCTGTTTTCATTGTTTTTAATTTCTTTGGGGACGCCGATTTTCATTTTGCTATTTTTTTATGAAGTATAATCATTATAGAAATTGTTTTTAATGATCCTTTTCACTCCCGGTTTATCCAATTCTTTACTCCTGGATAATTCCACTCTCTTCCTGAAAAAACTATTTTCTTAAAGTTTAGGGAAGCGTATTTCCGGGAGATTTCCAGAAAAAAAGAGAGCTGATCTCTTCAAATATACATTTCTAATGCTTTATTCAGGTTTGATTTCATTTTTTCAATTATATTAATTACATATAAAATTTATATATCTAAATTATCCAGATGATTTAGATAGGACCCAAAGAGTCAGTGAGGTTGATTATAACTAGCCTGTTTCCTATCGGCAGCATGTTGTTTTCCCTAAAATTCCTGAGGGATTTTTGGCAGTTGAAAAGTGGAAAAAATCCGTTCCTCAGGCCCCTTCTTCTTCCTCTGATTTTCTTCCTGAAAGCCCGCTCAAAATACGGGCATTGTTTTGACGCACAGCCCCCGATTTCTTCTGTTTCCAAAGCGCTTCCCTTGCTTGCTTGGCAGCTTGCTGCAAATCAATCACGGGTTTGGGATAATCCGTTCCAATCCGGCATCCACAGGCCTGTTGTTCCATTTCGGTCAATTCCCAGGGCGTATGTATAAACGGGGTTGGAACCCCCTGCAATTCAGGGCACCATTTTTTCACAAACAGCCCCTCCGGATCATGATCTTCGCCTTGCTTCACCGGATTGTATATGCGGATTGTGTTGATGCCCGTAACCCCTGCCTGCATTTGAAATTGCGGGAAATGGATGCCCGGTTCATAATCCAGAAAATAGCGGGCAAGATGGTGTACGCCCGCTTGCCAGGGCTGCCAAAGATGATGGGTAAGAAAACTCACCAACATGGCACGCATCCTGAAATTGAGATAGCCGGTTTGCGCCACACACCGCATACAGGCATCTACAAGAGGATAGCCGGTTTTTCCGGTTTTCCAGGCTTCAAGCAGGGCTTCCTCTATTTCCTGACGCATATGATCAAACCCCGGATTGGTATTGTACAATTCCAAGGCAGGAGCTGTTTCCAGTTTTTGTATAAAATGGCTGTGCCAGCGTAGCCGTTGTAGAAAGAAATCCAAAGGTTTCTTCATATGCGGGGCTTCCGCCATGCGGTTTTTGGTAGCCTGATATACCTGCCGCAACGAAAGGCAACCATAAGCCAGATAAGGGGAAAGCCGGCCACAACTGATGCGGGCAGCTTCCGGTTTGGAAATATGCCGTTGGTAGTTCATGCCCCTCGTTTGTAAAAAGCTCCGCAGGTATTGCTGCCCTTTATCTGAACCTCCGGGTTGCATGGCAGCACAGATGGGTAGCTCTCCCGGGAAGAGAGCTTCAAAACTTGCTACTACAGAAAGATCATCGGATACCTCAGAAACCCAGTTTACCATACTCAGGTTAATGGTCAGTTTGGGCATATGCATATAGGCGTACCACTGTCCCGGCCAGTTGTTTCTTTTTTTCAATCCCCGCATAATGCCGCGGTCATTGTATTCCTGCCACAAAACCTGCTTTTGCCTGCACCATTGCGTCACTTTTATATCGCGTTGATAGCTGATTTGATTGCCGGTTTCCTGATGACTGTAAAGCCGAAGAAAAGCGCAGCGGGCATGTAATTGATCCAGTATTTCGGGCATAGAACCCTGAAGGATAAAGAGGGATGCCGGTACGGGTAATTGCCTGAGAAGCGACTGAAGGCTTTGCCATACAAAACGGGCATGCCTCACATCATAATCGGGTGCTTCCATCAGTGCCGGTTCAAACACATACAAAAGCATAACGGGCTGACCGGTTTTTGCAGCTTCAAAAAGCGGTTGATGATCCTGAAGGCGGAGATCCCTTTTCAGCCAAACAATCTGGTATTCAATTTCTGCCATAGCGTATACCTCTATGCAACAACTTCGAAGAGGGTTGGTTGAGTCCTTGTCCAATGCTTTTTTTCTAAAATCCCTACCGGTATTCACAAGGTAAGTTGCCTTAAATTTGCGCTATGCGGATTTTAATCATTGGACAGGGAATCAGTGGTACCTGGCTAAGCTACTGGTTATTGCAAAAAGGGGCTGCCGTGCTTGTTCTGGATCCCGGGGCAAACGGTACGGCTTCGCGGGTGGCTAGCGGGGTTATTAATCCGGTAACTGGCCGGCAGGTTGTTACCACCTGGCTCGCTGATACCCTATTGCCATTTGCCGAAACGCACTATACCCTATTGGGTAACATGTTGCAAATGGAGCTATTGAAAAGAACCGGTATCCTGTCCTTCCCGCCTTCGGAGCAAATGCTGCAGGCATATCAAAAAAAAATGCAGGAGCAGCCTGCGTATATTCATCCCGTTCCGGATACAGCCGATTTTGCCTCCTGTTTTGAATTTTCATTCGGAGCCGTAAAAATTGATCCGGCTTATTATATTGATATCGCTGCCTTATTATCGGGCTGGAAAAGAATACTCGAACAGAAAGGCTGTTTTCGGGAAGGGCGATTTGAACCGGAGGCATTGGAACTGCTGCCGAAAGGACTGCTGTACAACGGGGAGCCATTTGATATCGTGGTCTATTGTGACGGGGCTGCAGGTTTTCAATCCTCTTTTTGGCAGGGTTTACCATTTTCATTTAATAAGGGGGAAGCCTTGATTGCCGATATTCCCGGTTTGCCGACGGGACAGATCTATAAATTTGGTATTACTACCCTCGTTCCCTGGAAGCAGGGTTTGTGGTGGGTGGGAAGTACGTACGACAACAGATATACAGGTGAAGAACCTACGCCTGTCTTCCGCCAAAACATGGAACGGTTTTTGGCGGCTACGTTGAAAGTACCATTCCGGTTAGTAGATCATTTGGCTTCTATTCGTCCGGCTACGGTGGACAGGCGGCCTTTTATTGGCATGCACCCACGGCACTCGCAGGTGGCTATTTTCAATGGTATGGGTACCAAGGGTGTTTCGTTATCGCCCTGGCTTGGCGAACAAATGGCCGATTTTTTACTTGGAAGAGGTGAATTGGAGCCAATGGTAGATATTTCCCGATTTAAAAGAGCCTTTTTGTAACAAATACCTACTTTTATCCCTTTTTTGGGGTAAAAAATTATATTGTTATTTTTTAAAATATGCTCTTCGGCAGCCTGCTCTGGTAATCCGATTGATCAAAATTGAATTTCGCTGATGTCACAAAAAGAGCCACAATATGCGATTCCGTTGCGGTTTCGGAAAATGGAAAATCTGCATATCCTTTTCTGGTTATTTAAAGATTTATCCTGGTGTTTGGAATGGCGCAACCTTGGTATGATCATGATCCTGCCCACGTTTATCATTTCGTTGGTCATTACCTGGCGAACCCGGCATATGGTGGCAGAACTCTGCCACAATGCTG
>JBGSNV010000111.1:0-21399 GCA_041739485.1 Chitinophagaceae bacterium | reverse complement strand
GGGAGGCACCCCTCTCCTTCGGGGAGGGGAAGGGGGTGGGGCTACTTTTCCTGCCAAACCTTCTCAATCGCTTCCAGCAAAATACCCACCGCTTTTCTAATTTCCGCTTCCGATATAATCAGCGGTGGCGCAATCCGCAGACAATCTGCTGCAAACAAAAACCAATCGGTCACGACTCCGGCTTTTACTGCATGATGGCATACCTGTAAGCAAAAATCAGCATCGGGCAAACGCACAGCCATCAGTAAGCCACGGCTGCGTACCGCCTGAATGGCAGGATGATGCAGCAAAGAACGGATTAATTGTTCTTTCTCATAAACTGCAGAGAGAAAATGAACAGCCTCAAACTGCCCACTCGCCTTTTCCTCCTCCTTCGAATCGGGAATAGCAAACAATTCAAGCAACAACTCAAAAGAAGCCAATCCTGCTGTACAACATACCGGATGACCCGCAAAAGTACTGATATGCCCTAGCACAGGATTGTGCGTAAGCGTTTGCATATATGCATGCGAACTGATAAAAGCCCCAAGCGGTAATCCGCCACCCAATGCCTTACCAAGCATCAGAATATCCGGAACCACATCAAAAGCTTCAAAAGCCCAAAGAGTGCCGGTTCTTCCAAAACCGGTTTGTATTTCATCGAAAATGAGCAAGGTTCCGGTTTCGTTACACTTTTGGCGGATACCATACAACCATTGATTGAGGGCTGCGTGTAAACCTGCTTCTGCCTGCACCACCTCCATAACCACACAGGCAGTTTCAGGTGTAATGGCTTCTATAGCTGCAGGATCATTGTAATTAAGGTGAACAACATCTGGTAAAAGCGGCCGGTAGGCATTGCGCCAGTATTCCCCGCCCATCAGGCTAAGTGCTCCATGAGTACTACCATGGTAGGCCTTATTGAAGGAACAAATCCTGCTGCGACCGGTTACACGCTTTGCAAGCTTCATGGCTCCTTCCACAGCTTCGGTGCCACTATTCGTAAAATAGACACAGTCGAGCGAGGAAGGTAAATATTCAGTTAGCCGGCGGGCGTAGACCACCTGCGGCGTTTCTACCAATTCACCGTAAACCATCAGGTGCATGTACTCTTCCACCTGACGGTGAATCGCTTCTTTCACTCTAGGCTGACCATGACCGAGATTCATTACACTAAATCCACTGATAAAATCGATATAAGATTTACCTTCTGTATCCCACATGTGTACACCATCAGCCCGAACGATTTCGAGACCAATCGGGGCCGGTGAAGTTTGCGCCACATGCTGTAAAAAAAGTGTTCTGTTCGAAATATTCATCTTTACTTTTCAGAACCGGATTCTTCCGGATCGGACTGCAAATGTCCTGAAATTAATTCAGAACCTTGTAAATGCAATAGGACAGCTTATTCTTCATCTTCCTGCGGCTGATAATAGGTTTCCATTTCTTTTAAATAAGCCTGAAACTGCTTTTCGATTTTCTTTTTATCGAATTCATCCTCCACCATCCCGTTTACAGAATAAGAATTCAAAGCAAGACTTTTAGCATCCAAATCGAACGGTCCCGAAATACCCATGTAATATTCCATTTGCTCCTCGTACTGAAAGCCTAATTTATAAAGAAAAAAACGAGCTTTTTTACCCAAATACTCCACCTCCCGGGTACCAATAAATATCAGTGTGTCTGCATAATCTTCATCCAGGGCATCCCATAAATAAGCTTCGGCCATAGCAGCCTGCGTGGCATACTTCTTTGGAAACAATTCCTGTTTATCCTTTAGCAAATCAAAAATAGAACTGCGCCAGGTTCTTGAGGCAGCCATCTGCTCAATCGCTTCTGCAGGCCGCTCTCCTAACCCTAGCAGGGCCTCAATAGATAAATAGGCTATGTACTCCTGATCTCCTTTTATTTTGCTGAAATCGTACAGCAGGGATATTGCTTCAGGGTTTCCCACATTGGTAAGGGCATCAATAAAATCGGAAGGATAAGCAATGGAAAACGCTCCGTCTTCCTTAGATTTTTGATAAAGTTTTTTCCCCAGGGTTAAGATCATATCTGAATAATCTGCCGGCTTTAGCTCTACAAAACCACTATCTGCATAACCCCTATACAAAGAAAGAATAAACGGACCTGCTTTTTCATTGGTTACATAAGACAACCAATCCGGAAACAAAACTCCTGCAGCCTCTTTATTTTTGGAAAGCGTATATACAAATGGATACAGAGAAATATCTGATTCGAGCAATTCCGGGAAATAGGTTTTAAAAAGTTTCAGAGAAGGGGTCGTTCCAATTTTAGTAAGCAGCGTCAGCAAAGACTCTCTTACATCGGCGGAGAGGGATTGCATTTGTAAAATGCTACTGATTTCCTCCACATCTGAATCATCTGCAAGATCTTCCAGCACATTCCAGATTTTACTATTGAGCGAGCCATAAGTAAGGGAGTCTATTTCTAACCGATTCAACCCTTTTTCAAATAAAATAGCTTTATCTGATTTATAGAAAATAAGCTCACCGAAAGTCTTGTATACCAGGTCCGAAAATCCATCGGCTCCGGCAGTATCTATTTTTTCAAAAAAAGCACGGGCTGACTGTTTGGTAAGATCAAAAGGAGTGAAACTTCCCTGAAAAACCAATGAATCAAACAACTTGTTGGTGAAGGGCAACTCCATCGCTTCCCGGTCCGCCTGCATAGCTATAAAATATAGTGTCTTGCCTCTTTTAATCAATTTTTTCCTGTTCAGATGATGACTGCCAGTGTTGTAATAGTGAACATCAAGCGAACTACCATCCTTAGCCTGAAAGAATTCCGTCTTCACTTTTGAAGACAATCCTTCCTTATAATTTTTATTAAAAATCGCATCAAGATAAAGGCTATCATTTGCAGCCCAAATATGATCATCAATTTCAACTGAAGAAACAGTGAGGGTACTATTTAATGAAGGGAAATAGGCACTTATGAAACTACTATCGACAGTACCATCCTCATTTTGTTCGAATTCGGCAGGAGACGATTTTGCTGTCAATAATTTAAAATGCTCAAAAGACTGCCGCTCCGTTTCTTCGGTCTGATAGGGCAGTAACTTAAACTGTTCAAAATATTTGTCTGCTACTTCCTTTCGATATTCTTCGGGTGAAGTAAAATACCAAATGGTATAAAACCGGTTTCCACGAAGTAAAGACCGCAATTCCATCGAAACCCCTTCTGTGCTTATGCCATACAACCGGTAAGCCGGATATCCTAACCAGCGTATTCCTTTTTCTTCCGCAAGCATCTGAGAAAGTCCGTTTTTCAGGTTGCTGTAAAGGCTATAAAAAACAAGGGAGTCCGTAAAAAACGCCATATTCTTCCCAGCCGAAATAGCCTGAACCAAATACTCCGAAGCTCCCTGCCTCAGATAGTATTGTTTTGAAAGCGTCAATGGATTCGCCTCTTTATCTTCTTTTTCTTTTACTACTGCCGTACCCGGCAAAGCCATTTCAAAACCCGCCTCTGTATCCTGAAAAGTTTTAAAGGCTGATAAAACTTTGGGAACAATTTCGAGCGAATTCCGAAACTTTTTCATTCTTTCATTTTGAAGACTATCCCGGTTTTCAACTCCATTCATTAATAAAAAGATATCCTGCCCGTTTAAAAAATAAGAAAGATGATAATAAAGCCGGTCGCTTCCTTTCAGCATGGCCGACCAGCCGTTTTTTGTCCCGACTTTAATAGACCTCAACGGCTCAATTATCACCCCATTCATTTCCTCAAGCGAATTATTCAGCATTTCCTGAACCATGCTGTCTTCATTGGATTTATTGATTGGAGCATATGCAGGCACATGAACAAAAAAATATTGTTCCGATCTTTTCCAATCAACATAGGTAAACATAGGAATACCACTTTCCTGAATTTCCGTTTTGGCAGGTTTTCCCGGCATCTGCAACCGGTATCCGTTTTCAGGAGACTCAATAGACTCCCATGATTTTTCAACCGGAGCTTGTAGGGGTTTGTATTTAGAGGCATGCAGGTTGTTTGGACTCAACACAGGTAGAAGCGTAAATCCTTCCTGTTGTAATAACTGAATCAATCCATTTTTTCCGGGTAAATGGGCCGCACCTACTGCCGTAAAAACCGGTCCCTGCTGCATTTGTTTTTTCATTCCATCCAGCATTACTTTATTCCGTTTGCTTAGCACCAACTCCTCCAGATAGGCAGGCATTCCGTTGACAAAAGCCTGTACTTTATCCATATCCCGCTCTATGTAAGCAGACACTAAAGCCGGCAAAGTGGCAGCATCGCCAAGCAACCCGGTAAGAAGCCTCTCCGGATCTTCCCCCCGGGTAATATTCACCATCATATCTAATTGGTCATCTACCCTTTCTAATCCAATAACTTCTTTTCCTGCAGAAGCGGCTAAATCCATCAGGTACATGTCCATAAATGTGGGCATTTGTTCTGTGGATGGCGGTGTTTTGCTCTTGCCGGAACCCCTTCTTGTTTGCATTAATTCCAGCAGGGTCATTTTTTCCATTGGGGTAGAAAAACCCTTCTGATACTTTTTTTTCAGCCGGGCCATTGTGGCCGGATCCAATAAATCTTTCAAATATTTTTCTTTCTTACCATTAACCGAGTATTCCACCACACGTTCGGTCAGGCTATCAGGGTGTATTTCCATGGCAAAAACGGAACAGTTTTCAATAGCTTTGTACATGGAATCGGGAGAATCGAAAACCCGGGCGTCTTTCAAATGTATGGTCCCCATGAGGTAGGATTCTCCGGAAGTGCCAGGACCATTGATGCGGTATAAAAAAGTTTTCGGATTTTTTTGGGCAGAAACTTCCCAAAACATCAAAAGAAAAAAGGCTCCGATACTAAAAATACGGGCGCATTGCAAAAAGCGGGTTAACATGGCTTTGTTGATTAAAAAATAAAAGTAGAGATTTACCCCAAAATTTTTGAATTTTCTTTTTAAACGATTCCGGGCTGAATCAATCCGGAACAAAAACGATTTTATAATGCCTGTTATTTTACCTGTATCTGATAAATTCCCAGAACTGGGACTTGACTGTTTCATTGCTCCCAATGCCACCTTAGTAGGCGATATTACGGCCGGCGACCAATGTAGCTTTTGGTTCAATGCCGTGGTTCGGGGCGATGTGAATTCTATAAAAATGGGTAACAAAGTGAACGTACAGGACGGTGCCTGTATACATTGCACTTATCAAAAACATGCTACCGTAATTGGGAACAATGTCAGCATCGGTCACCATGCTATTGTACATGGTTGCACCATAGAAGATGATGTATTGATTGGTATGGGAGCCATTGTAATGGATGGATGTGTAATAGAAAGCAACAGCATTATTGCAGCCGGTGCGGTGGTACTTGAAGGAACGCGGGTACCTGCCGGATCTATTTTTGCCGGAGTCCCTGCCAAAAGAGTGAAAGCAGTTTCTCCGGAATTGGTTGCCGGAGAAATCAACCGGATTGCGGACAATTATGTCAAATACAGCAGTTGGTTTAAGGAGACAGAATAAGCCACACCGGCAAAACCTTTTGGATAAAAAAGGCGTAGATTAAAAAAACAGGAATCAAACAAAAACATTAGGTAGTGTTTTTTCGTTTTATCTTTCCAACAGGTAAGATTGTGATCTCTTGACCTACCGTTCCAGAAAGCGGATATTTGGTTACATTTACACTATAAGAAACATTAAAATCGAATCGGGACGTCCGGGGAAAGAAAAATTGGATAAATACAAGTTACTTATTCAAATAAAAATATCCCGGTCCTCCTCAAATACCATCATTATGAAAATACTTCGTGTAGTGGTTGTTCTTTTCTCCATAACGGCATTTACTTCCTGTGCAGGTGCATTCAAAGCCAAGCAGGGTTGTCCGGCAAATGACCGGTCCCTTGGAGCCGAAAGAGTGTTGGCGGGGGAAGGCAAGAAAAAACCCTCTAAGTTTAAGATCAAGAATATGTAGGTTCTTCCGACAGCCGACAAACCAAAACAAAAGAGACCGTTATGATGAGGAAATGGACGATGTTTTCTTTGGGCTTTGTAATTGCCATACTGTTAATGGCCTTTAACACTTATGCTCAAAAGGTGACCCTGACTACGGGGGTGCTCAATCTGAAAAGCCCCTCTCCTGCCGCACAGTCAGTCAACCTGTTTTCTAATCAAAACTCGACCGATTTTTATTATTTTGCTGCTGCTTTCGAAAAGGCGCTCACTTCGAACCAACTCGGTCGGTTATCTGCAGAAGGCACCCTGATTCAGGAAAAGATTGCACCGGGCATCTACCTGATTCAATCCCGTGAAGTACCTACCGATATTTGGTGCCTCAATCGCAATATTGTTTCTATCGGTATTTTACCGGCTTCCTTGAAACTCGATCCAAGGATCTTCAAAGAAAACATTCCCGGGTATGCCTTAATAGATAAAGACCGTATCAAAGTACAAGTTGGTATTTATGGAAGCATGACTCCTCAATTGCTTTTTGCACAACTTGCATCAGCAGGCCTGCAGGATGTTAAAACAGCAAAAACAAGTCGGGGTGTTATTTATGGCAACATCGATAAAGCTGCCCTGAATAAACTTGCAGCGCTTCCCTATGTTTATTTTATTCAATTGGCCAAACCGGAAGACAAGGCGTTGAACGAAATTGGACGGTTGAGTTCAGGCACTATCCTTCCTAATGCAGCCCTGAGTGCAGGAGGTAAAAATCTTCTCGGGCAAGGCATAACCGTTGGTGTAGGCGACGATGCAGACCCAACGCTGCATATTGACGTAAGTGATCGGGTGGTGAATCATACCCCCGGAATCCCCAACAATCATGGTACACATGTAACAGGTACCTTAGCAGGTGCTGGCATCCGCAATTTTCGGGCTGCCGGATTTGCACCACAGGCACAAATCATTTCTCAATGGTTTGCTGGCATTTGGACCAACGCCAAGGTATATACACAGCAATATAATATGGTGGTCACCAACAACAGCTATGGCGGCATTGTAAGTGATTGCGATTATGCCGGCATTTACGATCTTGATAGCCGGCTGTTGGATCTGCAGGCATTTGATTTGCCACAATTGCTCCATGTATTTGCTGCCGGCAATGATGGCGATGCCACCTGCGCTCCTTTTCCTCAGGCTTTTCAAACGGTGCTTGGAGGCTATCAATCAGCAAAAAACGTGATAACTGTTGGCAGAACCGATTATACACAAATTGCAAGCAGCAGCAGTGCGGGTGGTCCTGTTAAAGATGGCCGTTTGAAACCGGAAATTACCGGGCTTGGAATCATACGATCGCTCAACGGTAATGGCACCGGCTATTACACAGATTTTGGAACAAGCATGTCGGCACCGAATATCACCGGCGGTCTTGCTTTATTGTATCAGCGATACCGGCAATTGTTTGGCGGAATCAATCCTCCGGGTACCCTGATGAAGGCACTTATACTCAACGGCGCAAGAGACGTTGGTATTCCAGGACCTGACTACAGACATGGTTACGGCACCATGATGCTCGAAAGAAGTTTGAGAATATTGGAAAACAACCGCTTTTCAAACAGAACCATTACGCAGGCCGCTGTTCAGGATACAATCATCCAGGTACCTGCGGGACTCAGCCAACTCAAAGTGATGATTGTTTGGCACGATCCTGCAGCAAATATTCTTGCAGCAAACACCCTTGTAAATGATCTTGATCTTGAAGTGATAGCTCCCGGTGGCGCTACGGTCTTCCCTAAGATATTGAATCCGGCTTCCGGTTTTGTAAATCAACCGGCCACAGAAGGTGCCGATCATACCAACAATCAGGAGCAGATCGTCATAGATAATCCTGTTCCGGGTAACTATACCATCCGGGTGAGAGGATTTGAAGTTTTAGCGAATCCTACACAGGCTTATTCACTTGTTTACGACTTCCTGCCTTCCGAATTGCGCTTTACGAGCCCGGTTTCCGGCAGCGCTATTGCAGCAGGTGCCAATACCATGACTATTGCCTGGGAGGACACGGACAATGGGAACCCGGCCACTACGTACAATCTCGATTACTCCCCCGACAACGGTTCCAACTGGGTAAATATCGTTTCCGGATTAAAAGATACCACCCGACTTTACTTCTGGCAACCCGGTGATATCCGCAGCGGACAGGCCCGGCTCAGGCTGACCAAAGGTTCCGTGACTGCTATCAGCAATCCTTTTGGGATCGTTCCTAACATTACTTTTACAGCGGCGGCAACGGCCGATCAGTGTTATGGATATTTCCGGATCAACTGGACTTCGCTTACTCCGCAGTCCGGGGAGACAATTGACTATATAATCCGTTTGAAAAAAGGCGCAGCTATGGAAAACATAGCGACCGTTTCAGGAGCGAATACTTATACGATCGCTGGATTAAATCCGGACAGCACTTATTTCGCAGCGGTAGTCGCCCGCATCAACGGACAGGAAGGCCGGTATGAAAATGCCATTACGCGCAGACCCAACACCGGTACCTGCAACGGGGCAATCAGCGACGGCGACTTAATGGTTGATTCGATCACTGCACCCCAAACGGGACGTTCTTTTACTTCTACGCAACCCGGAAATGCAGCGGTTCAGGTTCGCATCCGAAACCTTGATAATGTTGCCACCACAGGATTCTCCATCCGGTACAATATTAATGCCGGCGTATTTACGCAAGCAAATATTACCACCCCGGTAGCTGCAAGGGCTACTTACCTGCATACTTTTACGGCAGTAGACTTTTCCACTCCGGGAACATACAATCTGATGGCTATTGTGCAAAATACCAGTGCCATTGATCCCGTAGCTTCCAACGATACTTTCCGGCTGACGATCCGGCATTTACCCAATCCGGTACTCAATGTAACCACCCCATTTCTCGAGGATTTTGAATCCGCCACCATTCAAACCTCAATGAGTGCGGCGATGGGTTATGCAGGGCTTAACCGCTGGGATTATGTAAATCAGGATCCGCTTGCAAGAGCAAGATCTTTTGTCACCTCCGATATTCCATTCAGTGGCCAAAGGGCCATATCCATGGACGTAAGCAAGGCCCCGCCAAGGGTCACCAATCCGTTTAACCAATTGATTGGAACGTTCAATCTTTCTGATTATCAGGCTGCAAACCATGAAATCCGATTGTCTTTCCATTTCCTTCATCATGGCGAAACACAGGGTGCCCATCCGCAAAATAAGGTTTGGATTAGAGGAAATGACACGCAGGACTGGCTGGAATTGTATGATTTGGGAGCCAATCAAACTCCGCTTGGAGGCAATTGGCAAAAGGTGAGCGGATTACCTGTAAACGATATCCTCAAAAATGCCGGACAGGAATTTTCTTCAAGTACCCAAATAAGATTTGGTCAATATGCCCTTTTTTCAATGGCGGATAAATTCAGTTTTGGCGGGTACTCTTTTGATGATGTGGGTCTGATGATTGCTCAAAACGATGTGTCTGTAAAAAGAATTCTACAACCTGCACAGCTCAATTGCGGGCTTGGAAGCAATGAAACTATTCAGATTGAATTGCAGAATAACATGCCGCAGCCGCTGACTAATATCCCGGTGAGATTTCGGGTAAATGGCGGACCATGGATCAATGCGATCGTACCTTCGCTTCCTGCGAAATCAACACAGACTTTCAATTTTACTACTCCTGCAGACCTTTCTGCATTTGGTAAAATAACCCTCGAAGCCAATGCAAATCTGGCCGGAGATAATATTCCGGAAAACAATACAGCTACACTTATCCTGATCAATCAGCCCACGATAACGTCCTATCCCTATTTTCAGGATTTTGAGTCAGGGTCAGGAGGGTATGTTTCGGAGGGCATCAATAATACCTGGGAGTTGGGAACTCCTGCCTCTTTCTCCATCAAATCTGCAGCGGGTGGTACCAATGCCTGGAAAACGAGATTGATCGGAAATTACGAAAATTCAGAATTCAGCTATTTATACTCCCCTTGCTTCAACATCAGCACACTGAGTACCCCTTTGCTTAATTTCAATCTGGCCTATGCACTGGAAGACTGCCGCAGATTTGATGTGGTATGTGACGCTGCCTGGGTAGAATACAGTGCAGATAACGGGGCAAACTGGAAAAAGCTGGGTGCATTTGGCGAAGGGGAAAACTGGTATGATTATGAAGCTGGACAGGTATGGATGAAAGACAAACAAAGCGACTGGAAGGAAGCGATGATTCCATTACCGGTTACCAATGGCATTATCCGTTTTCGATTTGTACTTCAAAGCGACGGAGGCAGCACCCGCGAAGGGATTGCGATAGACAATATCCGGATTTTCAACGGAGGTCCGCTTTCGGTAAACTGGGTTCTATTCGAAGCGCAAAAGAACAACAATCAGGGGGTAGATCTCCGCTGGATTGTTAGGGAAGAACAAGCCGGTGATCGTTTTGAGATTCAGGTAGCCTCCGATGCTTCCGGACAGGATTTCAAAACAATTGGGGAATTAGCTGCCGGAAACAATACCAATTCCTATCGGTTTACGGATAACAATCCATACGCAGTAATAAGTCGTTATTACCGGATTGTGTGGTATAAGCCGAACGGAGATGCCTTAATATCCCCTGTAAGAAGGATTACCCGCGAAGCCCCGGCAAACCAATGGATCGTTTTCCCCAACCCGGCAACCCACTCCCTGCAGGTGCAGGCGAGTTTGACCGGTGAAGAATTCTTGTCGGTCCGCATCCTTTCGATGGATGGCAAATTACTATATACCAACAAAGCCGCGGTTATAGATGGCCAATTGAATACACAAATCAATCTGAATCAGTTGACACCCGGCATGTACATGATTGAATTGCAGGGGCAACAACACCGGATGATCCGCAAATTCATCCGGCAATAAAAATACCCGCTGACTATTTTATAAGTCAGCGGGTATTTTATATATTCTTTCCTTAAAAAATTATCTTGATTTCTGCAACTTGGCCTCAAGGCTTAAAGTAGCATGCGGAACTGCTCTGAGCCGCGCCTTATCGATCAACTTTCCGGTTTGGCGGCAAATACCATAGGTCTTGTTCTCAATACGGATAAGCGCTTTCTCAAGGTGATCAATGAAAGTGATCTGACGGCTTGCCATCTGACTCAATTGCTCTCTTTCCATACTCAGGGTACCATCTTCCATGGTCATATAACGGCCATCTTCGTTATCGCCTCCGGTGTCGTCTTTCCGGGTAATGAGTCCCTGCAAGTAGGCAAGTTCCTTACGGGCTGTTTCCAGTTTCCGCATGATCAGTTCCCGGAATTCGGCTAAATCGCTGTCGCTGTATCGCTGTGTAGGCGTAGTTACAGGAGCATCTTCCTTAGGCCCATCCAATACAGAATGGGTGAAATCCGGCTGATATGGTACACTACCTTCAGCAATAATCTTTGGCAATTTAACCGGCTTCGGTGCCGCAGCCTTTTTGGCGCTTTTTTTAGGTGCTTTTTCTTTCAAAGTTGTACTTGATTTAGTTACTGCATCCCCGGTAACTGCAGTTTTTGCAGCTGTTTTTGGTTCAACAGTCTTTTTTACAGATACCGCTTTGGAGGCAGCAGTTGCTGCTTTAGAAGCGGGTTTGATTGATTGAGCAGGAGCCTCTTTTGCTACCTTGGCAGCAGGCTTTGCTGTATTCTTTGCAGCCGGAGCCGCTTTTTTTATGGCAGCTTTTGGAGTTGCTGCGATTAATTTTTTATCTGTCGCCATCTTTATTCCTCCTTTTTATGCACTTGCACAACTAAAGTGGCTTCATTCACCTCAATGGTTTCACCTCCTGATAACTCAGGCTTCCATTCAAGAGAATAGGCCAAAATTTCGGCGCAAATATACGATTTGAAAATATCAAAAGAACTTCTAATGGTTTCATTTCCGGAATAAGCAACCGCAATGCGGTCTGTGACCTGCAAACCACTCTCTTTCCGGATGTTTTGCAACCTGTTTACAAACTCCCGGGCATTGCCTTCCTGCCGCAATGATTCAGAAAGCGTAAGATCCAATGCTACGGTTACGCCTCCTTCACTTGCTACACTCCATCCAGGTACATCCTCGGCACTGATCTCCACTTCGGCAAGTGTCACCTCATATTCCATTTCACCAACCGTAAAATAAGCCTTTCCCTTCTGCTCCATCTCCGTTAGTTGGGTGTCGGTGAAAATAGCTAAAGCCGAGCTAATCGCCTTCATTGCAGGGCCTAATTTTTTCCCCAATAGTGCATAATTCGGCTTGATCTTCTTTTTAATGAAACCACTTGTTTCGGTCAGAAAATCAACCTCTTTTACATTTACTTCTGCTTTAATAAGATCGGAAACCTTTTCCAGCTGACTTTGCATGCTGCCATTCATCACCGGTATCAATACTTTTTGCAACGGCTGCCTTACTTTCAGACTTTCTTTCTTGCGGATAGAAAGTACCAAACTACAAACCTGCTGCGCAAGTGCCATTCTTTCCTCGAGTGAGGTATCTATTTTTCCTGCATCTGCCACCGGGAAAAGCACGTGGTGGACACTCTTTTCTAAAAATCGACCCGTTACCTTATTTAATTGGGTAAAAAGCTCATCGCTAAAAAACGGCGAAATAGGCGCCATCAATATAACAAGCGTTTCCAGGCACTCGTATAAGGTCTGATAAGCTGCGAGTTTATCCGGGCCCATTTCATTTCTCCAGAACCGGCG
Source organism: Chitinophagaceae bacterium (assembly GCA_041739485.1). GTDB lineage: Bacteria > Bacteroidota > Bacteroidia > Chitinophagales > Chitinophagaceae > Phnomibacter. Next base: position 8,753 of record JBGSNV010000111.1, on the reverse strand, counting down.
ACGGCATAAGCGCACATACCAGTTACTGAGCTGCTCATCCAGAAACACCTCCATCAAACGACCTGCCTGTGTAGGCTCATAGTCATCCATGGCCTGTTTCACTTTTTTCATCAGCGTATGCAAACTGCTGAGAATCCAACGGTCAATTTCGGGTCTTTCTGATAAAGGAACCGGGGCTTCTTTAAAGGAAAATCCATCAATATTTGCGTAGAGTACAAAAAACTGATAAGTATTATACAGGGTACCGAAAAACTTGCGCTGCACTTCCTCGATCCCTTTCAGATCGAATTTCAGGTTATCCCATGGACTTGCATTAGTGATGAGATACCAGCGGGTAGCGTCGGCACCATAGCTCTCGATCGTTTTAAAGGGATCAACCACATTACCCAACCGCTTGCTCATTTTGTTGCCATTCTTATCGAGCACCAACCCGTTACTTACCACTGTTTTATAAGCAAGTCCACCTGTAGGTTTTGGCAACGACAAACCGTCTTCCTGCAAGGCGGCATCAATATCTTCTTTGATTAATGAACCGATAGCATGCAGGGTATAGAACCATCCCCGGGTTTGGTCCACACCTTCGGCAATAAAATCGGCCGGATAATTCCGGGCAAAGATTTCTTTATTTTCAAACGGGAAATGCCATTGGGCATAAGGCATCGCGCCGCTGTCGAACCATACGTCAATCAGATCGGGCACCCGTTTCAATACCTGACCGTTACTGCCCGATAACCAAACCGAATCGACCTGCGGTTTATGCAGATCTGTGATTTCCCTGACAGGGCTATCAGGATGTAACCTCGAACGCAGTTCTTCTATAGAGCCAATGCAAACGAGTTCAGAGCCATCTTCATTGCGCCATATAGGCAACGGCGTTCCCCAAAACCGGCTCCGGCTGAGGTTCCAATCGACCATATTCTCCAGCCAGTTACCAAAGCGTCCGGTTCCAGTGCTTGCCGGCTTCCACTGAATGGTCTTATTGAGTTCTACCATCCGGTCTTTCAGCGCCGTGGTTTTTATAAACCACGCATCAAGCGGATAATATAATATGGGTTTATCAGTTCTCCAGCAATGCGGATAGTTGTGTTCGTATTTTTCTACCTTAAAGGCACGATTTTCTTTTTTCAGCTTTACACAAATGTCAACATTGACGTCTACATAAGCCGGATCATCCTTATAATTTTTTACAAAACGGTTGCTGAACTCACCCAACCCATCGAGAAATTTGCCTTCCCGGTCTACCATGGTGAGGATCCCGATATTGTATTTTTTCCCAACCTTATAGTCATCTGCACCAAAGGCAGGAGCAATATGTACGATGCCGGTGCCATCTTCCGTAGTTACGAAATCGCCCAACATCACCCGCCATGGATCTGCTTCAGGAGTAATTTCATGCACTTCCTTAAGACTATTGGCTTCAAAAGGCAGCAACTGTTCGTAGCGAACATTTTCCAGTTCGGCTCCGGTTAACACCCTGATCGTTTTCCAGGGCAAAAGCTTCTGTGAACCATCATACCCTTCAAAATCTCCGTTTTCACCCTCTGCTTTCAGGTATTTAGAGAGGAGTTCGGTTGCCAGAACCACATTTACCGGTAAATGCGTGTAAGGATTAAATGTGCTGATGAGTGAATAGGAAACCTTTTCGCCCACTGCAAGACCAAGATTACTTGGCAGTGTCCAGGGAGTAGTGGTCCATGCCATTAGAAAAACTTCGGCACCATGCACTTCGTTATGCAGAAATTTGCTATGCTCATCCTGCAAAACCCTAAACATGACTGTGGCACTTGTATCCTTAACATCTTTATAGGTACCGGGTTGATTGAGTTCATGAGAACTTAAACCGGTACCTGCAGCAGGGCTGTAGGGTTGAATACTTACGCTTTCGTATAGCAGACCGCGGTCATACATTTTTTTCAGCAGCCACCAAAGGGTTTCAATATATTCATTGGTAAAAGTGATGTAGGGGTCATTCAGGTCAACCCAATAACCCATTTTCCGGGTCAGGTCATCCCATTTGTCCTTAAAACGCAAGACCGCTTCCCGGCATTTAGTATTGTATTCTTCTACCGTAATCTTAACACCAATATCTTCTTTGGTAATACACAATTCTTTTTCTACCCCGAGTTCTATCGGGAGACCATGAGTATCCCATCCCCCTTTTCTATTTACCTGAAAACCCTGCATGGTTTTATACCTGCAAACCAAATCCTTTAGGGTTCGGCTGATAACATGGTGAATGCCCGGCATACCGTTTGCACTTGGTGGTCCTTCATAAAATACAAAGGGCGGGGCGCCTGCTCTTAATTGAACACTTTGCTCAAAAGCCTTTTCCTCACCCCAACGGGCAAGGATTTCCTGTTCAATGACAGGTAAATTCAATTTGGAGAATTCTTTGTATCGGCCGCCCATAATTAAGGTAAACACCAAAAAATTTAAAAGGATATTGTTTTTAAAAGGTGCAAAGGTACAAAATAGCCAACAGTTTCAAATAGCTAAATAAAGGAAGCTTAACAAAATCTGTCCGACTTTATTGCTTTATTTGCAATCTCCAAAGAAAAAAGAGGGAAACCATGCAAATTGAAGTACTGAAATCGAAAATTCATCGGGTAATAATTACAGAAGCCAACCTGCACTACGTGGGTAGCTGTACTATTGATGAAGATTTGATGGATGCGGCCAATATGATCGAAAACGAAAAAATTACCATTGTTAATGTTAATAACGGGGAGCGGCTTGAAACCTATATAATTAAAGGACAGCGGGGAACGGGTGTCATTAGCATGAATGGCCCCGCAGCAAGATTGGTGCAGCCCGGAGATATCATTATCATTTTTAGTTATGCGTTGATGGACTTTGAAAAAGCCAAATCCTTTGAACCATGGGTAATTTTTCCCAAAGAAGGTAATAAATTGTAAAGGCGATCCGTAAGGTTCAATTGAGTTTGTGTAATTTGCAGGTTCATGAAAAAACATCTCGTTTCGATTCTGCAATACCTGTTTTTTCTGGGTCTTGGTATTGGACTTATTTGGTATAGCAGTAAAGACCTTAGTGCAGAACAGGTGGCTCAAATGAAAACCTCATTTGCACAAACCCGTTTTTTATATATCCTTCCGGTTATTTTTGCTTTATTGCTTTCCCATTTCAGCAGAACCCTGCGTTGGCGATTGCTGATGAAGCCCCTCGGTTATAATCCTTCCATAGCTAATACCTATCTCACGGTTTTAATTGGATATTTTTTCAATCTGTTGATACCCCGGTTGGGAGAGGTGATGAAATGTACCCTGCTTGGTAAATATGAGAAAATACCTCCGGACAAACTCATTGGAACTATTGTAGCAGAAAGAGCCGTTGATGTGGTTTGTCTGCTATTGATCATATTCATTATGATAGTTACACAGTTTAGCCTGCTTGGGGAAAGTACGATTGCTTCCATACAGCAAGGTTTAGCAGAGGCTAGCTGGATAAAGCTAACTATTTATACTATAGTTCTGATTCTTGCTATTATTGCGATTCGTTGGTTTTTTGCAAGAAATAAAAGAAATAAAGTGGTACTTACAATCCGCAAATTCACCCGGGGTATCGGTCAGGGCTTGACGAGCATCCGACGCATTCATAAACTCGGATTATTTATCTTCCATACGTTTGCTATCTGGTTCCTGTACCTTCTGTCTATCTGGCTGGGATTTCTAGCTTTTCCGGAGGTAGCCCATCTCGATTTCAATGCATCCATCAGCGTCCTCGTTTTTGGAAGTATTGGAATGATGGCAACTCAGGGAGGCATCGGCGCTTATCAGTTTGCTGTTCAAAAAACCCTGCTTCTTTATGGCATTTCCGATGTGGCAGGTCTGGCTTTTGGATGGGTAATCTGGAGCGCACAGACCGCTATTGTTTTAATTGCAGGGATTGTATCTCTGCTGATTCTTCCCTTTTTAAACCGGAAAAAAAATGCGTAGTACTGCAGCTATCCCTGCTAAAATATTTACCTGGGAACAATTAAAAAAACAGGTAAAAGCCTGGCGGGTGCAGGGTGATACAATTAGTTTTACCAATGGGGTCTTTGATATTTTACATGAAGGACATATATTCTCTCTCAGTCAGGCAGCTGTAGAAGGCGACCGGTTGGTAGTGGCTCTTAACAGCGATGAAAGTGTAAAAAGGCTAAAAGGCCCCACCCGACCTATCAACCGGCAGGAAAGCAGGGCTTTGATTATGGCATCGTTGGTAATGGTTGATGCCGTTGTTATTTTTGAAGAGGATACACCGCTTGAACTTGTTCAAACCATCCTTCCGGATGTGATGGTAAAAGGCGGGGATTATACCCCTGAATCTGTAATCGGTAGTAAAGAAATAATAGCAAATGGTGGAAGGGTGGTAATCAACCCCCTGATTGAAGGGATTAGTACCACTCAAATTATCTCATTAATTCAAAAACAGAATTAAATTTTTTGATTCAAAGGATTGCTCCTATTTTAGTCCATCACAACAAAAAAAATACAGGTAAAACCAATATGGCGTTAAAGAAGAATATTATTCCAAGAGATATCAGCTGGCTGGCATTCAACGCCCGGGTGTTACAGGAAGCCAACGATCCTTCCGTACCGCTTCGGGAAAGAATCCGTTTTTTGGGCATTCACTCCAACAATCAGGACGAATTTTTTCGGGTACGGGTAGCTACCCTGAAGAGAATGCTTGAAGTAATGAAGAAAGGAACGAAGGCAGCTATGCACCTTGAAGATTCACCGGAAAAAATTCTCGAAGAAATACAAAGGATCGTTTTGCAACAACAAAATGAATTTGGAAGAATCTGGGAGGATATCAGGAAAGAACTGACCAAAGAAAGAATTAAGCTGCTGAAGGAAACCGAATTATCTCCCGAACAGCAAAAGTTCATTGAAAAATATTATGATGAGGAAGTGAGTCCGAATGTGATCCCGCTGATGATTGAGGGATTGCCTCAAATGCCATATTTGAGGGACAAATCTGTTTATCTGGGTGTGGTGATGCGTAAAAAGGACAGTGCTTATAATCAAAAATACGCGCTGATTGAAGTTCCGGCTAAAGCGGTTGGCCGGTTTGTAGCCCTGCCATCAAAACCGGGAGACAAGGACCTGATGTTGCTAGAAGATGTCATCCGCTTTAATTTGCCGCATATCTTCTCGTTTTTTGGATACGATGACTACAGCGCTCATTTATTCAAGGTAACCAAAGATGCAGAACTTGATATTGACAACGATATAGCCACTTCTCTGGCGCAAAAAATTGAAAAAGGCCTCAAAAAGAGAAGAGAAGGCAAACCGGTTCGTTTCATTTACGATAAGGAAATGGATGCCGGACTGCTGGAATATCTGATCCGCAGATTGAGTCTTACCCGCAGGGACAATATCATTCCCGGTGGCCGTATTCATAATTTCAGACATTTTATGGATTTTCCGGATGTTTTCAAAAGCAATAATACCCGGAAACCTTCTTTTCTCCATCCCACTTTTGATGATGGTAAAAGAGTAACCGATACCATTCTGGAGCAGGATGTTATGCTCAGTTTTCCGTTTCATTCTTTTTCTCCGGTCATTGACCTGCTTCGGGAATCTGCCATGGATCCTGATGTAAAAGAAATAAAGATTACTGCATACCGCCTTGCCTCCAATTCAAAGGTCATCAATGCTTTGATCAACGCGGTTCGCAATGGCAAAAAAGTGACCGTTATGCTTGAGTTGCGGGCCCGTTTTGATGAAGAAGCCAACCTGGAGTGGAAGGAAGTACTGGAACAGGAAGGGGTGAAAGTGCTGATTGGGGCGCCCAACCTGAAAATACACGCTAAAGTTTGCCTGATCAAAAAGACCCAAAACAGAAAAACGATACAGTATGGATTTATAAGTACGGGTAATCTGAACGAAAAAACAGCAAGGGTATACGCGGATAACTGCATCCTTACAAGCGATCGAACCATCATGGCAGATATCAACCGGATTTTTAAATTCCTTGAAAATCCACTGGCAGGGATGGAGCCGCTCCGTCAATGTAAGTCGCTTTGGGTATGTCCAACCGGCATGCGAAAGCACATTGTAGGAGCTATTAACCGCGAGATAACCCATGCAGAAGCAGGCCTTCCGGCAATGGTAATTGTAAAAACCAACAGCCTCAGCGATGATTTACTAATCAATCAGCTTTACCGGGCAGTTAAAGCGGGGGTAGAAATAAAATTAATCGTTCGTGGCATTTATTGTGCCGTTTTTGAAAAAGTTAAAGCCAAAACAGAACCAATTGCCATCAGTCTTGTGGATGAATACCTCGAACATTCAAGGGTGATGGTTTTTCATAATAACGGCAATTTTGATACCTATATCTCATCAGCTGACTGGATGGTACGGAACCTCGATCATCGGGTAGAGGTCGCCTGTCCGGTAAATGACCCTAAGTTAAAGGAAGAATTACTCGACATTTTGAATATTCAACTTTCTGACAATGAAAAGGCAAGGATACTCGATGCATCCCTTAAAAACGAATATGTAAAACGAGCCGGCCGGAAAAAAATAAAGTCACAAATTGAAATTTACCGGTATCTGGCACGTAAAAAAATGGCATCTCCCATGCACGAACGCTACAGTGATGTAGAGGCTATCGGAAAAGTGTAAGGACCATGACCGGAAATTAAAAACGGTTTCCGGTTAATTTTTCTTTTTTTTGCTAAATGCGTTTAGCTGCAATTGATATCGGGAGTAATGCTGCCCGACTACTTATTAGTCAGGTATTAAAAAATGAGCAAGGAGAGGCAGTTTTCAATAAACTACACCTATGCAGAGTCCCGCTTCGATTGGGTATTGACGTATTTGGGGAAGGAGTGATCTCAAAGGCCAGAATGGGGATGGTTTTGCAAACCATGAAAGCCTATAAACACCTGATGAATGCCTATCAGGTAGACCACCTGATTGCCTGTGCAACAAGTGCCATGCGGGATGCAAGTAATGCCAATGAAATTCTCCGAAAAGTAAAAATGGAAACCGGTATCGACATTCAGGTGATTTCAGGTTCAGATGAAGCCGCATATATCTATGAGAATCATACTGCAGAGAACATGGATAAAAACGGTAATTTTCTCTACATCGATGTGGGAGGTGGCAGTACCGAACTTACCTACTTCAGCAAAGGCAAGCTTAGTTTTAAACATAGCTTTAATATTGGCACTATCCGCCTGATGAAAGGTCAGATAAATGAAGATGCATGGGAAGAAATGAAAACAGCCATTAAAAAGAACTTTAAAAACAATAGCAATCTCATAACGATCGGTAGCGGGGGTAATATCAATAAGGTTTTTTCGCTATCCAAAAGAAAAGACGGTAAACCACTTTCGCTGGAAACCCTGCGGAATTATTACCGGGAACTGAATAGTTTTACGCTTGAAGAAAGAATGATTCATTACCAAATGCGCGAAGACCGGGCCGATGTGATTGTTCCTGCCCTGCAAATATATATCAATGCCATGCGTTGGGCCGATTCTTCTGAAATCTATGTACCAAAAATCGGACTTGCTGATGGATTGATACAGCATTTGTATGCGGAATTAGATACGAAACCCTGATTATTTTCGCATTCCGCCTACCTTTACCTGCTTATGAATCTTACTCAGGAAGCCTTGCTCGAAGGAAAGGTGTTGTTGTTGAACAAGCCCATGTACTGGACCTCCTTCGATGTGATTGGTCGTTTACGCAAAGCATTTAAAATAAAAAAAATCGGGCATGCGGGTACCCTTGATCCACTTGCAACTGGATTACTCATTGTTTGTACCGGAAAGTTTACCAAGCGGATCAACGAATACATGGGTATGGAAAAGGAATATACCGGCACAATTACCCTTGGTGCCACCACCCCAACTTTTGATCTGGAAAGCAAACCGGAAAACCCCCTACCCTTTGCCCACCTAACCGAAGAAAATGTCCATAAAGCTACCACTCCGTTTACAGGAACCATTTCACAAATCCCCCCTGCACATTCTGCTATAAAAATGGGAGGCAAAAGGGTGTATGAACTGGCAAGAAGTGGACAGGAAGTAAAAATGCAACCCCGACAGGTCACTATTTCTACTTTTGAAATCACGGCAATCCGGCTTCCCGATGTGGATTTCAAAGTAGTGTGCAGTACGGGCACCTATATCCGGAGCCTTGCCAATGATTTTGGGGCTGCGCTTGGTTGTGGCGGACATCTTTCTGCGCTTTGCCGCACCCGGATTGGAAATTTTTTACTTTCGGATTCCGAATCTCCGGAGGAGGTCTCCGCTAAGGTGATATTACCGGGGAAGGGAAGTTAATGATCTTCTGCTGATGGTGGGAGCGTTACAAATACAACACTTTGAGCTATAAACACAGGAGATTTGGTAAAGTCCTTGCCCCGCCATAGGTGTTACTCAAGACATTAAAAGATTCATTTTGCAAATTATTGGCACAATATCACTGGCTTTTTATGGCATTTTGCTTTTCTAAAATGTATCCCAAAAGGTTGAGTGGTTAACAAAGCACTTAAATTAAACAACCGGAATAGCTTTGAAAATGGTAAATCAGACCTCATTGCGTATATTTAGAAGAGTTTATCCCCTGATATAAAAAGAACTATTATAACACTGTAGTCGGTAAACAACAATACAGAGAAAATGGCAATTAAGAATACAGAGAAAATGGCAACATAAATACAGAACTTTACAAAAGTATGTCAGTTTTCAATTGGCTCAAATATTGTTTTTCTATTTTTTAATCGGTAGCTTT
>JBGSNV010000124.1:0-4949 GCA_041739485.1 Chitinophagaceae bacterium | reverse complement strand
ACCTGAAAACGAAAATCAGTTCTGTGATTTTTAGGAATCAGGTCGTTTCCGCTTCCCACAGTGGTTTGTTCCGGAAAAAAGGACCTTGCTAACCGGAACCAAACCGTTACTTTTCGGGTGAGATCATAATTAATGTTGGTGTACCAACGAAAGGCCTTACCCGATAAAGGGGGAATGCTAAAACTATAAAGCACATCATTTTCGTAAGCATATAACCGGCTGTTGAAGCCATCGGTTTCATAAAACTGCAACCGGAAATTGAGTGCCAGCGGGTTCATCAGTGGCTTGTAGAAAAAATCGGTATATACCATAAAACCCTGCTCTTCTTCCGGTCCACCCCGATCCCACCACACCGACTCAGCCCTTGCCCGTAAGGTAACTGCCTGTGAAACTTTATAAGACATATGAAGCCGGAAGTTTTGCCTTTGGATATCTTCCGTAACATTAGCAGGCTGCGTAGGAAGGCTGTAATTCAGTGCTTTCGTCTCTGACCGGTAACGGGTATACACCTCAATATTTCGGTTCGGTTTCCAGGTCAATTGTACCAGGTATTCTTTACCGGAGGAAGGCCGGTCTACCCGAAAACGAAGCCAGTCAAACTGAAAAACATCCGCATAGGCATCTATTTTCAGAAATCGCCAGGGCTTTAAACTCAATCCGGTGTAAAGCCCTTTCTCTGTGGTAGGCGTTGTACTTTCCGTAAAGGCATTGCCATACAAGGTTTGGTAATTCTTAGTAATATTCCGGTACAACAAGGAAAAATCAGCATTTCGGTCAAGACTTGCAATCAAACCATGTACCTGCGCTAAACCTCCATCGGGATTGCCTGCAACTTCTCCGAAAACATGCATATTGCGATAGGTATAGCTGTAATCCATACTCAATGCAGTAAGGTTTTTACCACTAAAGCGGAAATTATTATAAGGCAGATCGCTTCTTTGAAGGGGTTTTGATAATTGATAATGTACGCCGTTAAGTCCTATCTGAAAACGGGGTATTTTATATTGGATAGCGCCGCCTGCTGAAAATTCGCGAATGGTATTGCGATCTTCTACTTCATTGGCCGTGCGGTGCAGTCCGCTTGTAAGCAAGCTGGAAACAAAATCATCGAAATTAGCGGTATCTACTACCGCATTGGCACTTACTTTCCGGTTATTTACAAAAGCGGAAACACTTAGCTTGTCGCCTCCCAGAGTGATAGCAGCCCCCCGGTGAAAGAAAAATTCACCAGCCGAATTATACGGTCTGAAAATTTCAGTTTGGCGTTTGATATTGAGTGCATCCACACTTTTTCGAAAAGCAAGCGATTGATAGGTTAGGAGACCTTGCCCGATGTTGACCGTATAATCTCCGATAGCCAGTCTTTTTACAATACCAATGTCTCTTGCAAAAAGATGTAAGGAATAAAAATCAAACCCATTTTTCTGATTGCCTTTAAAAAATTGCTCCCCCGGATCTTTATCTCCTACGATCCCAAATTGCAGGGTATTTTTAAATACATATTTGTACCGGAAAAAAAGGCGTTGCGGACCACCCACATATCTTGTATTACCGTTTTCGTCGGGTGTAAATCCCCTTGATCTTTCTAAAACCTGTGCCACCCGCATCACAATACTTTGGTCGCCGCCCCGGAAACGGCTCAGGAAATCCTTTGTGGCGGAAACAGATGGACCTACATATACAAAAGGCACCAATCGCTGAATAATGTCCGGATCCCAGTTGGGCACGGCCTGTAATTCATAAATAGAAAGCAATGGACCCACCACTTTGCGATACTGTAAAAACTGCGAAATCAACAGATCATTTAAAAACCGGAATACCTGTAATTCCGTTATCGTTGCTGTGTTCAGATTCAATTTGTTTCGCTGTAACTGATTCAACTGTTGCAGGTAACTGTCATCTTCAGTCTCCGTTTCTTCTGCATTGGCAAGATCCTCCAACTGCTGCTCCACACTTTGGCTTGTTACTTCCTGCGCCCATAATACCTGTGGCAGAATGAACAAAAACAGCCCTATAGTAATTAGATAACAGCGCATTTTTTACAATCAGATTGATCTCAGGGATTTTGGTTTGGCTTATCTTCTTTTTGTTTTCCAAGATTAAGCAACATCAATACCCCGGGAGTCAATCCAAGTTGGGGATGATAGCTTGTTGCTATATCAATTCTAAAGTCTTTCAGATTCAGCCCAATTCCTCCAAAATAGTTGGATGTTTGGGTAGAGATGCCTCCCCTGAAAAAGAGTTGTGATAAAATATTATACTGAAATCCGAGATTTACATTTAGATCCTGCCCTTCTTCTTTTTCTAACTCGGTGGTAATAAAAAATTTATCAGAAGCATCATAACCCATCCCGATTGTATACCGCACCGGCAAACGTTCATCGGTAGTTTTGCTCCAGGTGGCACGTACTGGATTGAATACATTTAACCCTGCCGTTATCTTGTCGCTGAGCTTCATGCGAAGCGAAGCCGACCCGGTTATTGCGGAGGAGTTGCCATAAATACCTGCCTGACTGATGTTGTGGTAATGAAAAGATCCGCCCACTTCAATTGTTTCCGAAATCTTTCGTCCATAACCGAGGGTCATTTGGGATTGGTTACTTTGGTCGAAACCAAAATAAGAAGCATTTACGCCAAAAGTGCCGCTCTTTGTGATCAGCGCCCCCGAAAAGGTATAAAGATTCATGTTGTCGAGACCAAACCGGCGCTCCGCATAGGCACTAATCCCCGACTGTTTTAAACCCGCCAAAGATGCCGAATTGGAACGTGTTGCATACACATCAAGTCCTTTTTGACTATAAGCCCCTAGCGTAAGATATCGCGCTCCTATTGGCTGCAACGTGGTTTGTGCACTTAATATACTCACACAAAATATGCCAAAAATGAGGCCAGTTATTCTCACAGGAGTTTTATTTTGGCCATGAAAGTAAAACATATCTATATATCCTGTTAAAGCTTACCCTATTTTAGTTTATTAAATTATTGTAGCCTTCTGCAAAAGGATAAAAAATAGCCGGCTGCATTCGCTGCCTTATCTTTGCAGGCATGCAAATTTTAGATGGGAAAACGGCCGCCGCAGCCATCAAGCAACAACTTAAAATAAAAGTTGAGGAGCGTATTAAACAGGGTAAAAAGATACCCCATCTTGCGGTAATCATTGTTGGAAATGATGGAGCAAGCGAAACTTATGTAGGCAGCAAAGTAAAAACAAGTGCTGAAATAGGTTTTGGATCTACCTTGATTCGGCTCGACAGCACCGTTCCGGAAGCCGATTTACTCAAACACATTGATGAACTTAATGCCAATGAAGAGATCGACGGCATTCTCGTACAACTTCCCCTACCAAAGCATATTTCTGAATCGCTGGTTATTGAAACCATCGACCCGGCTAAAGATGTGGATGGGTTTCATCCGGTAAATGCCGGTAAACTGGTACAGGGGCTTGATACTTTTGTACCCGCCACTCCTTACGGTATTATGTTGATGCTTGAGCATTATGGTATAAATACTACCGGAAAACATGCCGTGGTCATTGGTCGCAGCAATATTGTTGGCCGTCCCATGAGTATTTTGCTAAGCAGCACACATGCCTATGGCAATTGCACCGTAACGATTTGCCATAGCAGAACCGAAAACCTCTCCGCTTTTACCCGGCAGGCAGATATTATCGTTGCTGCACTTGGAAAACCCGGTTTTTTAAAAGCCGATATGATAAAAAAAGGGGCGGTGGTCATTGATGTAGGGATTACCCGGGTACCCGATGCCACTAAGAAAAGCGGGTTTTCAATTCGCGGTGACGTAGATTTTGATTCGGTTGCACCGCTTTGCGATTGGATATCGCCCGTACCCGGAGGAGTAGGCTTGATGACAATCGGTGCACTGATGACCAATGCATTGAAAGCCTGCGTATTGAGGGATTAACGTTTCACTTTTAGTGAAAAATGATTATTATTTCATTTTTTATGAAATTTTACTATTTTTGCATAAATAGTGAAACAAATGAAGTACTGGATTCTCATGGCTGATGTAGTGGACAGTAAGCTGGCAAAGGGAGAAAAACTGGCAAAGGAGTTAAATAAACTGGTGCAGTATCTCAATACGACCTTTGAAAAGCAAGTCGCTTCACCACTTACCATCACGCTGGGCGATGAATTTCAGGGCGTGGTAAACACAGAAGAGGCCGGCCTGCAAATTATGCTTGCTGCAGAGGAATGGCTGCTCCGGCTGCCGGATATTCTTGTTTTACGCTATGTGTTGCACCGGGGAACGATAGATACACCCATCAATACCGAAATAGCACATGGTATGTTGGGGAAAGGACTCGCTGATGCAAGGAACAGATTGAACGAAATGAAAAAAGAGAAGGATCGGTATTGTATAGAGGGCAGTGAAAAAGAGGCATTGCTTAATAAATACTGGATCCTGTATCAAAGCATAACCGATGGCTGGAATCTTAAAGACAGAAACCTGGCAGCAGACTTTCTGCTACTGGGAGACTACAAGGAAGTAGCCGAAAAACAGAATAGAAATACAAGTCTGATGTGGAAACGCGAACAATCGTTGAAGATCAGAGAAATCAATATTTTAAAAACACTCATTCATCCGGAAAGTAACTAATGGAAACCACCGGTAATTTTTTATTGGCATTTGCTGCCGGAGAAATCCTGGCCATCATCATTTTCCGGTTGATCCGGGAACGTTTTGCAGCAAAAGGGACCCCCATCTGGAATGCGATTGGTAAGGGATTGCTGGAGCGATTCATGTTGCTGATCGGGCTTGCCAATGGAATACAGGCAATCATCACCCTGTTTGGAGCTATAAAGATTGGTACGAGACTTAAGGATTCCAATCAGGACAAAATAACCAATGACTACTTTATGGTCGGTAATTTTGTTTCGGTAGCTATTGCCTTGATGGAATACCTCCTATATAATACTTTGATGAAAAAT
>JBGSNV010000085.1:0-2562 GCA_041739485.1 Chitinophagaceae bacterium | reverse complement strand
AGAAATCAATAAAATAGATATATGTACCGATTTTAATCTGGATCCGTCCTTACCTTTGTTTATATTTATAGGCCGGCTTGTAGGAGAGAAAGCTGCCGAAATTTTGCCTCAAGTGGTAAGAGAATCGGTAGAAATGCATTTGGGTAAGCTAAATTTTATTATTTTAGGGAGCGGAGAAACCGAATTGGAAGTCTCGCTCAAAAAACTGGAAGAAGTTACAGGCACTCATTTCAAGTGCTATATAGGCTACAACGAAGCGTTGGCACACCGATTATACGCCGCAGCGGATTTTTTACTGATGCCAAGCCGGGTAGAGCCCTGTGGTTTGAATCAGATGTATGCGTTGCGCTATGGTACCGTGCCAATGGTTCGCAATACAGGGGGACTTCGCGATACCGTTATTGATATTTCTGATCCGGACGAAAAAGGATACGGATTGATTTTTAATGAGCCCACCGCATGGGATGTAAATCATAGCATCAGCAGAGCATTAGGCTGGTATTATGATGAACCGGGTATTTTGCAACTGGCAAGAGAACGCATGATGGCCATCGACAATAGTTGGGAAAAGAGTGCGGCAATGTATATTCAAATTTATCTTTAAATCTTTTATTTTGAAATTTTTCTCTTTATCAAATGCTAACCGACTAAATAGTTTAAAAATGGCAAATTCAACGATTGCAGTCATCCTTGGCGGTGGTGCCGGTTCCCGCCTTTATCCTTTAACAGCTACACGAAGTAAACCTGCTGTTCCTATTGCCGGTAAATACAGATTGGTGGATATCCCGATCAGCAACTGTATCAACAGCAACATCAACCGCATGTGGGTACTTACCCAATTCAACAGTGCCTCGCTAAACAAACACATTAAAAATACCTATCAGTTCAGTTTATTCAGCAGTGGATTTGTAGATATTCTTGCTGCCGAGCAAACCCCCGATAACCCAAGTTGGTTTCAGGGTACTGCTGATGCCGTAAGACAATGTTTGCGTCACCTACAGCAGCATGAGAGCGAGTATGTACTTATCCTTAGCGGGGATCAGTTGTATCAGATGGATTTTCAGGAAATGATTGATATACACAGAGATTCCGGAGCGGATATTTCCATTGCTACGATTCCGGTAAACGATCGGGATGCCCCTGAATTTGGAATTATGAAAGTGGGGGAAGACGGGATGATCGATTCCTTTATCGAAAAACCCTCCAAAGACTTGCTGCCTGATTGGGTAAGCGAAACCGGAGAGGTAATGAAAAATCAGGGACGGAACTATCTTGCGAGTATGGGTATTTATATCTTCAACCGCAAGCTGCTTTTCGATCTGTTGATGGAAGAACATAAGGATGCTACCGATTTCGGAAAAGAAATTATGCCGAACAGCATTGAAAAATATAAGGTAGCAAGCTATCAATACGATGGATACTGGACCGATATCGGTAATATCTATTCTTTTTTCGAAGCCAATATTTCGCTGACGGATGATTTGCCGGCTTTCAATTTATTTGACAAAGATCAAACCATTTATACCCGGGCACGTATGCTGCCTCCGGCAAAAATAAGCGGTACCACGCTCGAACACACCATCATTGCAGAAGCAAGCATCATCAATGCAAGCCGGGTTGAAAATAGTGTGATTGGTATCCGGAGCCGGGTTGGTCACGGGTCAAATATCATCAACTGTTATATGATGGGTGCCGACTATTTTGAAACCATTCAGCAAATTGCCGATGCCAAAGACAAAGGCATTCCGATGGTGGGTATCGGGGAGCGTTCTTATCTGAAAAACTGCATTATCGACAAAAATGCACGGATAGGCAATGATGTACGGATTATCGGAGGCAGTCACCTCGAACCGGCTGATCATACCTTATATACCATTAAGGATGGCATTGTGGTGATTAAAAAGAATGCGGTGATCCCGAATGGGTTTCAGTTGTAAAGTGTCTTTTAAGTAATTTTTAATTGCTCAGGTTCTGCCATGCGGAACCTGAGCTTTTTTTATTTATTAAATGCCTGCCTTTCCGATATTCAGAGAATATCTTGCAAATTTTTAAATTTTAGGGAAAAGTTTAATAGGGGATTTCGTGCAGCAACCCACCCTGATAAGGGGTCGTGATGGTAATGGTGGTGATGGTGCCATTGCTTTTGTTCTTTACTTTTTTTCTTGATAAAAAAAGTAAAAAAAATCAAGGCACAGCCAAGGCGTTTGCCGCAATGCTTTTCATAAGATTTTGGGGATTCATAGTTAATGATAACTTACCGGAGGCGGCACCGCGGCCGGCAGCGCTACAGGCTTTGTTTTCCGGCCACTGTTTTAGGCGTAGGTGTTTCTATTATTTTTAGGCTTATCCTTTCCTGTAGCCCGAAAACGCCATTCCACTTGCCTGCCTGCTAACGCTGTGGCTTTGCCGGGGGCTCCGGGTGGCGATTACGACTACCTATACTGGTTAACCATTGGGAGGCACTTAAGGCATCGGTTTTATAGGTTGTAGTCGGTAAACAACAATACAGAGAAAATGGCAATTAAGAATACAGAGAAAATGGCAACATAAATACAGAACTTT
>JBGSNV010000078.1:0-10774 GCA_041739485.1 Chitinophagaceae bacterium | reverse complement strand
AAAGGGGGATTAGTGCTTTTCCTTACTAGCTTCTTGCATGGCTTCTCCCACTTTTTGTAATACATCACCGGCCTTATCCATGGCTTTGCGCAGGCTGTCGCTTTGCAGCAGTTCTCCGGCTTTGTTAAGTGCTTTTTGCAGGCTGTCAGTGTTTAATTTTTGTAGCTCATTCCCGGCTTCATTTAGTTCCCGGTTGATCTCCTCCACACTTTTTCCGCTCTTTTCAGCAGCTGTTTGCTTTAAAGTATTTTTATCGAAAGCGACTTTCCATACACCGTCTTCTTTTTTCAGTTTAATGTCGTTGGTTTCTCCGTTTACAGTAAAGGGAACCGTTGCATTATCGCCATCAATGATAGCCTCCCCATAAACGACCTCTTCTTTTTTGGCTTCGGGTTCTTCCTTTGCAGCAGGATCGCCGCCAATTGCTTTTCCCATTTCTGCAATACTTTTAACGAGTTCGATCGCCGTTTTACTGTCACTTGTTGTATACTTGGCAGCCTCGTCCCAGTTTTTGTTTTCAAGAGCTTCAAAAAAGTTCTTTGCAACAGCTTTGGGGTCTCCCTGATTGGAAGTACAGGCGGTTATTGTAAAAATGCTTAGCAGAGCGATCCCTGCAATTAAAAGACGATTTTTCATGTGTGTTTTTTTTAGTGCGCTGACGAAAGTCCGCATTTTTATGGTTTTTGTTGTTTGTATGTTATGCTCCTGTTTGTCGAAAGACAAACAGAAAAATAATAACCTGGAAATAACCCGGATATTTGGTATTTGCCAAGCCCCGGAGATTATATGAAGAACTGTTTTACAGGGCCTTCAGTCACCTGTAATGATTAAATAAAAATCTAAGGTATTTAATTTTTACAGTCACAAGCTATTTTTGATATAGAATACTGATTTTCGAACAGGAATGGTTTAACAGCCGGATAAATGCATATCAATAGCTCCATCTTTTTTTTTCCTTCATCTTTTCATTGAGAAAAAGGGCATCCACCGGAATAAACCTGCGGCCTGCCTGTTCGGTAATTTTTACCCAAGAGAGCCCCTCCCAAACAAGACCATAGCTTTTGGCAGCAAATTCGGAGCAATATTGCCGGTCATCGGTCTGTAAATCAAAATCCATATCAAAGCGCAACCCGGCTGCGAATTCTTTTTTTACATGTTGTAAAAGAAGGGGGAGCGCGCCTGCTTGAAGCTCGGGCTTAAAAATCCCCAAGGCTTTATTGTCTGCCGGATGTGCAAAGGAAAAAAGCGTTTCGCGTTTTAATTTCTGATCGGGATTGAATTCTCCGCCGATAGCGTGGTAAATGAAAACGGTATCCTTTTCAATGCTTGCCACACCGCAGTGGCTAAAGCTTTTATCTACCGGATTCATATTTACCAGTAAAAAACTTGTGAGGTCATTTCCGTAGCGGGTAACAAGATCTCCGGATTGAATACAGGCTATGGCTTCGGGCAAAATCCTTTTTTCGAAATCTGCCATTCTCTTGGTCGAAGCAGTGTAAACTCCTTCCTCAGCCTGCAGGTTCTGTGGTCTTTCCTCTCCCCCTGCATTTTGTCCCTTACAGGCAGCTATAACGACAAAACAGGCCACCATGGCGGCCTGTTTTGTCGTATTGATTTGAAACATTTTAATCTTTTGAACGGTTATAATTTCTGGTACGTTCAGGCGGTTTTTCTTCCTTGTCTTCTTTTTCTTTTTCCTTGTCATAAGCCTTGATGATGGCTTTTACAAGGCGGTGTCTTACCACATCTTCCTCATCCAACTCAATATGCGCAATACCCTTTATATTTTGCAAAATTCGTGTGGCTTTTATCAAACCACTTCTTTGACTTTTAGGCAAATCCACCTGCGTCATATCTCCGGTAATGATGGCTTTCGCATTGGGACCTATCCGTGTCAGAAACATTTTAATCTGTAAATCTGTCGTGTTTTGCGCTTCATCAAGAATAATATAAGCATGGTCAAGGGTTCGTCCTCGCATATATGCAAGAGGTGCGATCTCAATGGTCCTTGTACTCATGTAATAACCCAACTTGTCGGCGGGAATCATATCATCGAGCGCATCGTATAAAGGACGGAGGTACGGATCGATTTTTTCCTTTAGGTCACCCGGCAAAAAACCAAGGCTTTCTCCAGCTTCCACAGCAGGCCGGGTGAGGATGATCTTTTTGACACTTTTGTTTTTCAAAGCGCGTACAGCAAGCGCAACCGCGGTATAGGTCTTACCCGTTCCCGCCGGTCCGATGGCAAAGAGGATATCATTGGTATCCGAGTCGAGCACCATTTTCTTTTGATTGGCGGTTCTGGCACGTACTGTTTTACCATTGGGTCCAAAAACCAACACTTCATTGGGATGTCGCTCCACAAAATGATCAACCGTTTCCTGATCATCTCCTCCCAAAATCTGCTCGAAATAATTATCGGTCAAATGACCATTTCTTTCGAGATACTGAATAATCAGTTCAATTTTTTCCCGGGCATTTTCAATGTGTTCCGGTGCACCACTCAGTTTTACTTGTGTTCCTCTTCCCAGTATTTTAAGGAGGGGGAATTTCTTCTTTAACAAGTCTAACTTCCCATTATTTACCCCAAAGAAATCAATGGGGTTTACTGTTTCAAGGTTGATGATTGTGTCTGTCAAAGTGCGTTGTTTTAAGAAATGAACGTATCGGCTCTCTGCTTCTTTGTTTTTGTAAATATATTTTTTGATTTCCGTTTTACGAAGATTTACTTATTCACTTTTTGTGGAAATAAAGTTAATCTTTCGCTGTTTCAGCGGGTTTCAGCGACTTAGGTTTTTTGCTTCTTTTTTTATCCTCCTTTTTAGCTTAAGTCGAAAACATGTTAATTATCATAGTTTGACCTCTGCGAGGGATTTACTTTTAACATATAGCTCGAAAAGAAGTTTAGATCTAATTTATTATACAGATTATCAATGACTTAGGGCATTTTGTAAAGTTTATTAATCCAATTAAAATGGCAAAGACAAAGCAGCAATTGAAGTATGTATACGGTTTTGGAGGTGGCAAAGCCGATGGTAACGAATCGATGAAGAACCTTTTGGGTGGCAAAGGGGCCAATCTCGCCGAAATGGCCGGACACCCCGCATTACAATTACCGGTTCCTCCGGGGTTTACGGTAACTACCGAAGTATGCACCTATTATTATGAGCACAAGAAAAAGTACCCGGACCAACTACCTGAACAGGTGGCGCTTGCCATTGGCAATATGGAAAATCTGACCGGTAAAAAGTTTGGAGATGCCACCAATCCGCTATTGGTCTCTATCCGTTCGGGTGCAAGACGGAGTATGCCGGGTATGATGGATACCATTTTAAATGTAGGATTGAATGATACAACGGTAAAAGGACTGATTGCACAAAGTGGCGATGCCCGTTTTGCCTATGATGCCTACCGGCGGCTTGTGATGATGTATGCCGATGTGGTGATGGAAAAGGCGGCTGGTCTTGAACCGAAAGGAGGCAAAGGCATCCGGAAGGTGTTGGAAGAAAAACTGGAAGCCATTAAAAAGAAAAAGGGATATCAACTGGATACTGAGTTGACTGCCGATGAATTAAAAACATTGGTAGTGGACTATAAGGACACCGTAAAGAAAGTGCTCGGTGTCTCATTTCCTAACGATCCTCAAAAGCAATTGTGGGGTGGAATAGGGGCTGTGTTTGCAAGCTGGAATGGAAAGCGCGCTAAGGAATATCGCAAGATTGAAAGAATACCCGATGAGTGGGGTACGGCGGTCAATGTGCAGGTTATGGTATTTGGAAATATGGGCGAGGACAGTTCCACCGGAGTGGCTTTTACCCGGAATCCCGGCAACGGAGAACGTCATTTTTATGGAGAATATCTGGTGAATGCACAGGGAGAAGATGTGGTGGCCGGAACAAGAACGCCTTCGCCAATCAACACTTATTCGGCGAATGCACAAAGTCAGGATCTTGAACCGCTTGAAAAACGGACGCCTGTTTTGTATAAGGAACTTTTCATGTTTTAACGCAAACTTGAAAAACACTATAAGGATATGCAGGATATTGAATTTACCATTGAAAAGGGAAAACTCTATATGCTGCAATGCCGGGTGGGCAAACGAAACGGAGTGGCTGCCGTCCGCATGGCCACCGAAATGTATCAGGAAAAACTGATTGATGCCAATACCGCTATCCTGCGGGTGGCTCCCAATCAATTGGTGGAATTGTTGCTTCCGATGCTTGACCCGGATGTGGAACTGCTGCAGCCTGTAATTGCAAAAGGACTACCGGCAGGACCGGGAGGTGCCCGGGGTAGGGTTGTTTTTTCGCCGGAGGAAGCCGTTGCCTGGGCTGCAAAAGGAGAACCGGTTATCCTGGTTCGGGCTGAAACCTCTCCCGAAGATGTGGATGGCATGCACAAAGCCGAAGCCATCCTTACCTCAAAAGGAGGCATGACTTCGCATGCTGCCCTGGTAGCGCGGGGTTGGGGTAAATGTTGTATTGTAGGCTGCAACGATCTGGAAATCAATGAGAAAGCAAAACATTTTACCGCGGCAAGAGGATTGGTTGTAAAAGAGGGAGACTGGATTAGTCTGAATGGTACAAGGGGACTTGTATATGCCGGCAGTCTGGATCTTGTAGCTATTGATATTCAAAAAAATCAATCCTACAAGGATTTGATGGCGCTTGTTGACAAGAAAAAGCAAATGGGAGTGCGGGCCAATGCCGAAACTCCGGAAGATGCCAAAGTCGCTTTTGAATTTGGGGCAGAAGGTATCGGGCTTTTCAGAACCGAGCATATGTTTTATGGGGAAGGCAGCGAGGAGCCCCTGTTTCAGTTGCGAAAAATGATCATGAGCAAAACAGAACGGGAACGGCGAGCCGCGCTGAATGTGCTTTTCAAATTTGTAAAAAAGGATGTAAAAAATACGCTGAACCTGATGAAGGGGCATGCGGTTACCATCCGGTTGCTCGATCCGCCACTGCATGAATTTGTACCGCATGATAAAGAGAAACTGCTTGAATTGAGCAAAGAACTTGGCATAAGTGCCGGCGTACTAAAACGCCGCGTACTTGCCCTGCATGAAAACAATCCGATGCTCGGGCACCGTGGGGTAAGACTTGGGATCAGTTATCCTGAAATTACCGAAATGCAGGTAAGGGCTATTTTTGAAGCTGCTGCCGAACTGACGGGTCAGGGCAAAGAAGTGATGCCCGAGATTATGATCCCGGTGGTTTGTTCTCCCAACGAATTGATTCATCAGCGCAAAATTGTGGATGCAGTTTTTGCAGAAGTTTGCGATAAATATCAGATAAAAACGATTCCCTATTTGTACGGCACCATGATTGAAATACCAAGAGCCGCTTTGAAAGCTTCGAGGCTTGCGCTCCATGCTGACTTTTTCAGCTTTGGAACCAATGACCTGACCCAAATGAGTTTTGGGTTTAGCCGCGATGATATCGGCGGCTTTTTACCAACCTACCTCGATCAGAAAATTTTACCCGACGATCCTTTTCAGACAATTGATCTGGAAGGTATCGGAGAGTTGGTTCAGTTTGGAACCGAACGGGGACGGATGACCAAGCCCGGATTGAAAGTGGGTGTTTGCGGCGAACATGGCGGGGATCCCGAAAGCGTAAAATTCTTTCATCGGGTGGGGATGAATTATGTGAGTTGCTCTCCGTACCGTGTGCCTATTGCACGACTTGCTGCTGCACAGGCCGCTATTGAATGGCCGCGAACCAAAGAAAAAACCGGTAAAAAGGTAAGCTGATCCGCAAAAGGTCTGATAAGCGCAGGCAAGGTTAGCAATGCGAAAAAAGCAACCTGTCTGATTTTACGGATTCAAAAAAGCCTGTTGCCTGTTGAAACAGTTGCCCACTCATTTTGTGCGAGGTTAGCGACTGTTTTGCAGAAGGCAGCCGGTCGTTTTGAGGGTACCCTAATCTTTACCGAAAAAATAATCAGGTGGGTTGCACCTCGTTTACTTCGTCCTGTTTACTTACTTTTACCGTTATTCAACGATATCTTTATGAAGCACTTACCATTGAATCCTAAGATTTTTATTGAAAACAGAAAGCGGTTTCTCAAGCAAATGAAGCCCAACAGTATTGCTATTTTTAACAGCAATGATGAAGTGCCAAGCAATGGCGACGCCTTGTACCGGTTTCAGCAAAACAGCGATCTGTACTGGCTTTGTGGTATAGAGCAGGAAGATACGATGGTGGTTCTTTTTCCGGATAACCCTGATCCTAAATACCGTGAGGTGCTTGTGCTTGTGCGCCCCAACGAAATGAAGGAAAAATGGGATGGCAAAAGATTGCGGGAGGCCGAAGGCAAAGCAATGAGCGGCATGCCAACCGTTCTGTGGCTCGACAGTCTCGACGGTTTACTGCAACAATGGATACACCTTGCAGATGCCATTTATTTAAATACCAATGAAAATGACCGGAAAGGCAGTTTGCTGCAAACCCGAGATTACAGGTATGTTCAGGAAATGAAGGAGCGGTATCCCCTGCATACATACGAGCGTAGCGCCCGTTTGATGAAGGAACTCAGGGCGATAAAGACTGCTGTGGAGGTGGAAGTGTTGCAGAAGGCTGTGGATATAACCCATGATGCCTTTGTGCGGGTAATGAAATTTGTGAAACCGGGGGTTTTTGAGCATGAAATAGAAGCCGAAATCGTTCATGAATTTTTGCGGCAGCGGGCAAAGGGAGAAGCTTACAACAGTATTATAGCAAGTGGCGACCGGGCCCGAACGCTGCACTATATAAGCAACAATGCCGAATGTAAGGATGGCGAATTGATCCTGATGGATTTTGGTGCCAATTATGGCGGTTATTGTGCCGACCTGTCGAGAACGATTCCGGTAAATGGGAAGTTTTCGAAGCGACAAAAGGAAGTGTACAATGCCTGTTTGCACCTGCACAATTACGGAAAGAGTATTTTGAAGCCGGGTATCAGCATTGTAGATTATACCAATAAAGTGGGTGATGAAGCCACCAAAGAGTTTGTGAAAATCGGGCTTCTGAAAAAGGAAGATGTGAAAAATGAAAGCCGGGATGTGCTCGAATCAAGACCCTTCCGCAAATACCTTTATCATGGCATTAGTCATCATTTGGGTATTGATGTACACGATCTTGGTACAAAAACCGAACCTGTGAAAGCCGGGATGGTTTTTACCATTGAACCGGGGATTTATATTCCCGAAGAACAGATGGGGGTCCGGATTGAAAATAACTATTGGGTCACAAAAACCGGGAGTATCGATCTTTTCAAAAACGTTCCGATCACGGTTGAAGAGATTGAAGCCCTGATGAAGAA
This sequence comes from Chitinophagaceae bacterium, assembly GCA_041739485.1. GTDB lineage: Bacteria > Bacteroidota > Bacteroidia > Chitinophagales > Chitinophagaceae > Phnomibacter. The sequence continues at coordinate 3,466 of JBGSNV010000078.1, read as the reverse complement.
ATAAACACCTTTCTTTCAGATTGGGACTACATTTATTTTTTCTTTTAAAAAGCTATGCGATAATTCTTTCCCCACATGATCAAACAACTGCCGAATTTTTTTACCCTATTGAATTTATTTTTCGGGTGTCTTGCCATTGTTTTTACCTTACAAAATGGCATCATCATGGTTACAGATGATCAGGCATTGTCGGGTTTTCGGCTTGATATACAAACCGAGCAGGTGTTTCTGGCAAGTTTGTTTATTGGTCTTGCTGCCGTGGTTGACTTTCTTGATGGTTTTTTGGCAAGGTTACTCAACGCATCCGGCGAAATGGGCAAGCAGCTTGATAGCCTTGCCGATGTGGTGAGTTTCGGAGTGGCTCCTTCTTTGTTTATTTATCAGTTGCTCCGGTTGTCGCTCGCCAAAGAGGAAGACGGTTTGGCTGCAAGTATGGTTTGGTTATTGCCGGCTTTTATCATTCCCTGTGCTGCTGCCTGGCGTTTGGCCCGTTTCAATATGGATCAAACCACACCGGCGCATTATTTCAGAGGAACTCCGGTTCCATCTGTTGGGGTGGCCTTAGCCGCTTTCCCATTGATTTGGTGGCAGGCCGGGGCTCAGTGGGAAATAGACCTGCTGACCAATCGTTGGTTTTTGTATGCGGTCATTCTTTTGGTAAGTGGATTGATGGTGAGCAATATCCCGGTGTTGAGCAATAAGCCAAAAACAAAATCCTTTCAGGGGCTGCTGCCTTATTTGCTGACAGGATTGAGTGCTTTGTTATCTGCGCTGTTTTTGGGTTGGTGGGCTGCACCAATTACCTTTGTGGCGCTGGTTTTATTTTCTGTGATCTTTAAAAAACAAATTCAATGATATATACTGCACATGTAACCATAATGCCGCTGAAAGAATTGCTTGACCCTCAGGGTAAAGCAGTGATTGGTGGTTTGTCTAATCTGGGTATTTCTACCATCAAAGATGTTCGTATAGGCAAGCAGATCACCCTGCAGGTAGAAGCCGATTCTTCGGAAGCTGCCCAAGCTATAGCCGCAGATGCCACCCAAAAGTTACTTGCTAATCCGGTTATGGAGCAGTTTGAAATTCAAATGGCTTAAGTGCTGTATCTTGTTCCTTCCCCAATTGGCAACCTCGCCGATATGACCTATCGGGCTGTAACCCTGCTTCAAACAGTGGATGTAATTTTGTGCGAAGACACAAGAACCACCTCTGTATTGCTGAAGCATTACGATATTCATAAACCCCTGACGCCTTATCATCAGCATAATGAGCATAAGGTGCTGAGTCATCTTGCTGATCAGTTGCTTGCAGGTAAAACGATGGCGCTTATCACCGATGCCGGTACCCCGGGAATCAGCGATCCGGCTTTTCTGCTTGTTCGCGAATGTGTACGTCAGGATATCCGGGTGGAATGTTTGCCAGGAGCCACCGCCTTTGTTCCGGCATTGGTTAATAGTGGGTTGCCGATGAATCGTTTTGTATTTGAAGGATTCCCTCCTTTGAAAAAAGGGCGGCATACCTTATTCACTAAACTAGCTACTGAAGAGCGTACCCTTATTTTTTATGAAAGCCCGATGCGTTTGGTAAAAACCCTCGATGAAATTGCAAAGTATTTCGGGGAGGACCGGCCCTGCAGTGTTTCGAGAGAGTTGACCAAGAAGTTTGAGGAAAACAAAAGAGGTACGCTGAAGGAAGTAGCCGATTATTTTCGTGTTAAGGCTGTAAAAGGCGAGATCGTTTTGGTGATTGGGGGAGCTTTGTAGTATTTAATATTTTTGATTTCAAATTTTAAATTTAGTGTGGGATTGAGTGGGGTGTGTGCCGGAGCCATTTAATATTTTTGATTTCATATTTCATGCGTTCATTTTTATGTTAACCACTTCCGGTGGTATTTTAATTTTGTCATATGGAATGCCCAATGATAATTTGTGCTCTGGTGTGCGGCAGTTTGTGGGCATTTCTTATTAAATTTGAGCTTCTTACCCTCCGATACCCCTGATTAACCCAATACCTGATTCCCCAATTCCTAAATTAACCATTCCTTAAGCCCCTATTATTGGCAATACCAAACGTACCTTTACAAACCTGAATATTTAACCAATTATCTAAACCATGAAACGTATATTTCTTTTGACTACAATCCTTATGTCATTTGCGGTTAAAGCACAGCAAACAAATCTGACGAAGAAAATATTCATTGGGTTCAACTTTTCTCCTGACTACAGTTTCAGGACCCTTAAAAACTACGATGGGTCCTCTTCTGCTGACTTTGTAATAAAAAATAGAAATGAGTTGGAGGTTGCTAAGTTTGGCTATACAACAGGGTTAAATGTTCGCTTTCATTTCTCGCAACTTGCAGGATTGGAAACAGGGGTTCAATTTTCAAACAAGGGTTATGAAACAAGAAATCAGGACTTAGTTTACTTTCCACCAAGTCCGGGTTCGCCAACAAAAGCGAAATTTAATTATGCTTATCAATATATAGGGATCCCTTTAAAAGCGAGGTTCATTTTCGGTAAGAATAAAGTTCGTTTTTTTTCAAGTATTGGCTTCATGACCAATTTTTTAGTACAGGTTAAGCAAACGGCTCAATATCAATTTTCTAACGGGGAGAAAGAAAAAATATCAGAATCCTCAAAATCCGGATTTCATCAAGTGGATATTTCCCCCATGCTGAGTATTGGAATTGATTATAAACTCAATAATAAAATGCACTTACTTGCAGAGCCGACCTTTAGATATGGAGTAATAAAAACAAAAGATGCTCCGGTGGCGGAGTATTTGTGGAATGCCGGCCTCAACGTTGGGTTTTACTATGCACTATAGTGGCGCCCTTATAGGAAGAAGGAGCACAGGGCTGCATTATAGGATGTAGGGGAGGGCGTTGTTAGCTTCGTTATTTAATAGCTAATAGCAGCAGTTTAGGTTGAATGAAGCATTTCTTATTATGGGCAATACCCGCCGGTATATATGATTTAAAAAAACAGAATGCTACTCGAAAAATATTCATCTCATTGGGTTAAGGATTTTACAGATATTAAAAAGGAATTAGGGGATGTCCTTGAGGGACTTACCTATACTATTGAACATATTGGAAGTACTGCTGTACCCGATTTGGATTCAAAGCCAATCATTGATATAGATATTATTTATTCGAATCAAGCGGATTTTGAAAAAATAAAGTCTGCCCTTGTAAAATCAGGATATTTCCATAATGGCAATCAGGGCATTGAAGACCGGGAGGTGTTTAAAAGGAATGGTAGTATGTCAAGTGAAATATTTGATAAGATAAAGCATCATCTTTATGTTTGTTCAGTTAGCAGTAGCGCCTTGGAAAGGCATATTTTATGCCGCAATTTTTTAAGAAAAAATGAATGGGCAAGATTGAAATATCAACAAATGAAATATGAACTGGCAGAGAAAGCTAATCAGGATAGAAAAATATATGCGGCTTTGAAAGAACTTA
>JBGSNV010000072.1:0-10385 GCA_041739485.1 Chitinophagaceae bacterium | reverse complement strand
ATCCGGCTTCTGTTATTAGTGAGATTTTTACCCAATCACTTCAATCCTTCCCTTATAGCATCCACCAACAAGCCCGCCCAAAGCCGATACATCTTGCCTGAGGGATGTAAACCGTCTTCGGCAAGCATCTCTGTACGATCTCCGCCATCGCGATAAGACCGCTGAATATCGATGACGCGAACCCCGTATTTTTGAGCAAGTCGCATTACCGATTCATTAAAGTCATCGATCTCCTGCCCTACTCCCTCCCGGTTCTTTTCCTGAGCAAAAAGTGTGATTCCCCAATCCGGAATCGTAAGTACAAAGACCTGTTTATCCTGAGCCACAGAAAAACCAATAGCTTTTTTTAAAAGATATTCAAACTCTTCTTCAAAATCAGCAAGGTTCAATGCCCTGTATTGATTGTTGACCCCAATCAGCAATGTTACAAAATCATAATGCGTTTCAAAAGCATGGTGGATGAGGTATTCAGCAAGTTCAAAGGTGGTCCATCCGGTTTGTGCAACAATCTCGGGTGCATGAAATGAATGCCCTTCTTTACGCAACATCTGCATGGTTTGATACGGGAAACTTTCATGCAAAGGAACCCCTTCTCCAATGGTGTAACTGTCTCCAAGACACAACAGCGAGTGAATATGTCTGCTCATAAATTCAAAATTTTTCTTTGAGAATTTTATAAAAAGCGAATACATCCGAAAAACTGCAGTACAAAGGCGCCGGGGCCACACGGATAACACCGGGTTCGCGATAATCTACGATAATACCATTTTGTATCATGGCATCATGTATCGCTTTGCCGTTTTCGCGGAAATATAAACTCAATTGGGCACCCCGCCATTCGGGTTCGGCCGGCGTAATGATTTCAAAGTTCAGGTGGGTACATTGCTTCAGGAGATACTCGAGGTATCCGGTCAGCAGGATGCTTTTTTTGCGAACGGCTTCGTGGCCGGCTTCGAGATGAATATCCAAAGAGGCTTTCAGGCAAACCGTATTAAATACCTGCGAGGTACTCATACACCAACCACTTGCATCGGGTTTGGGTACAAATCCTTTTTCCATTTTAAAACGGAGCTTTTCATCGTTGCCCCACCAACCGCCAAGCCTTGGTGTGGCTGGCTCTGAAGCATGCTTATTGTGTACAAACACGCCCCCTACGGCACCGGGTCCGCCATTTAAATATTTATAACTGCACCATACGGCAAAATCAACCTCCCAATCATGCAACTTTACCGGCACATTACCCACCACATGGGCAAGATCGAAACCAACCATGGCACCCACGGCATGCGCTTTGGCTGTAATCCCCTGCATATCGTACACCTGACCGGTGTAATAATTCATCCCGCTAAACATGCTCATGGCAAGCGATGCACCGACCTGCTCAATAGCATCGATAATATCTTCAGTCCGAAGGAGTTTTTCGCCTGTTCTCGGACTGAGTTCAATAATGGCATCCTCCGGATCAAATCCGTAGTGCTTCACCTGTGTTTCAATAGCATATTGGTCGCTAGGAAAGGCGCCTGCTTCCATGATGATCTTATAACGGCCTGAAGTAGGTTTGTAAAACGAAAGCATCATCAAATGCAGATTTACGGTCAACGCATTCATTACCGTCAGTTCTTCGGCCAAAGCCCCAACCCATCCGGTGAGCCCGGGGATACAGGTTTCATGAAAGGTGAGCCAGGGGTTGGTGCCGCCAAAATAGCCTCCCACAGCCATATTGCGCCAGGTCTCCAATTCTGTTTCAATAGCAACCTGAGCGTTTTTGGGTTGCAAACCGAGGCTGTTTCCGCAAAAATAGATTACATCCCGGCCTTCATGCTGTGGAAAATGAAATTGACCTTTCAGGTGTTTAAGCGGATCTTCTGCATCCATTTCACTGGCAAAAACAGCGGTTTTTTCGTAGTTCATATTTTTTTTGTTGCGTCCGGCAAGATACTCATATTCAATTATTTTATTTATTTTAAGAAACCTTTTGCATTTCGTTCTGTAAACAGCTAGCCAAAAAAGGGGTGTTACCCATTACCTTGCCACTCTTAACATTTTTAACCCATTTAAATTTTGGAGTTTTACATTCTGGATTAAATAAGGACAATTATGATTCAATCTTTATGCTATGGTTTTGTGCTTGGAGTGTTTGCCCTTACGGGATGTAATCAAACCGCCTTACAATCACAAATGTTGAGTACACAAAACTTTTATATGAATATGGAAATAGATACCGCCACTTTTGGCACAGGATGCTTTTGGTGTACAGAAGCCGTTTTTCAGGAATTAAAAGGCGTTCAGAAAGTAATGAGTGGTTACAGTGGAGGCAAAGTAGCCAATCCTACCTACGAACAGGTATCCACAAAAACCACCGGACACGCCGAAGTCGTACAGATTGTTTACGATCCCAAAGAAATCAGTTTTGATGAATTGCTCGAGGTTTTCTGGAAGGTACACGATCCAACCACGCTGAACCGTCAGGGTGCCGATGTAGGTCCGCAATACCGCAGTGCCATTTTTTACCACGATGATGAGCAAAAGCAAAAAGCAGAACATTACAAACAGGAATTGGATAAGAGCGGAGCTTTTAATGCATCCATTGTTACTGAAATATCTCCTTTCAAAACCTTTTATGTAGCAGAAAACTACCATCAGGATTTTTACAACAACAATCCTAACTACGGTTATTGCAGCTATGTAATTAAGCCAAAGCTTGATAAATTCAGAAAAGTATTTAAAGAAAAGTTGCGGAATGCGAATTCAGTTCCAAAGTAAAAAGACAACATTCTTTACCATAAAAGACCGGGCTTTTTGTCCGGTCTTTCTTTTTTTGAAATATATTTAACCGATCGAAACAAGTTAAGTATGGTAAAATCAGGAATATTATTTGGATTAATGATCGGCATGGCCTTTTTAATGGTCACCAAGGTGGAGGCGCAGCCATTTACCCAGGCAGATTCACTTCGGGGAACTTTGAATGAAAACCGCACCTGGTGGGATGTTTTGCATTACGATATCGAAGTAATTCCGGACTTTGAAACCAAAACAATAATCGGGAAAACCATCATTACTTTTTCTGCTACCAGCGGGCAAACCATGCAACTCGATCTGCAAAAGCCCATGATCGTAGATGCGATCGTTTTTAATGGTCAAAATCTCGCTTTCCGTCAGCAAGACAATATTACCCTGCTTACTTTCCCAGATTCGCTGAAGGACGATCAGGATAGCTATAAAATTACCATCGCTTATCATGGTAAGCCCCGCGAAGCGATTCGTCCACCCTGGGATGGAGGCTGGATCTGGGCCAAAGACCAAAAAGGTCGCCCATGGATGACTGTTGCCTGCCAGGAACTCGGTGCCTCTGTTTGGTACCCCTGCAAAGATCATCAAAGCGACGAGCCACAAAACGGAGCTGCCATAACCATCCTTACCGATAAAGGAATGATTGGCGTGGGTAATGGTCGCCTCACGAAAAAGATGGACGTGGGAGAGAAAACAGCCTTCCGCTGGGAAGTCAGCAACCCTATCAATAATTACAATATTGTTCCCTATATCGGTTCTTACGAAAACTTTGGTGAAGTATATGCCGGAGAAAAAGGGAACCTCGATTGCAACTACTGGGTGATGGATTATAATGTGGGAAAAGCAAAACAGCAGTTCAAACAGGTTACTCAAATGTTGGCTTGTTTTGAAGAATGGATGGGGCCCTACCCTTTTTATGAGGATGGATATAAACTGGTGGAATCCCCGCATTTGGGTATGGAACACCAAAGTGCCGTAGCCTATGGCAATGGTTTTATGAATGGCTACCGCGGCAGCGATCTCAGCGGCACCGGTTGGGGTAATAAATGGGATTTTATCCTTGTACATGAGAGCGGGCACGAATGGTTTGGCAACAATATTACCACCAACGATATTGCTGATATGTGGGTACACGAAGGATTCACCAATTATTCCGAAACCCTTTTTACCCAATGTCAGAGTGGAAAACAAGCTGCAGACGAATACCTTCAGGGTTGTCGTAGAAATATCCGGAACGATCGCCCGATCATTGGCGACTACGGAGTCAATCATCCCGGTAGCGGTGATATGTACTACAAGGGAGCAAGTCTGATACATACCATCCGGACCATAATGCAGGACGACGAACGCTTTAAGAAAATGCTGCGGGGTATCTCGGCTACTTTCTATCACCAAACTGTTACAACCCAACAAATAGAAAATTACATCATCGCTCAAAGTGGCTTGGGTAGCTCTCTGCAATCTGTTTTCAATCAATACCTGCGTACCACCCAAATACCGGTGGTATCCTGGAGGGTTCAAAATGGCAAATTGACTGCTGTATTGGCCAATTGCCTGCCTGACCTTGAAATGAAGGTTTATATACCAACCACCCAAAAAACCGGAGAATGGGTAACCTTAAAAAGTCAAAAACCAGTAAAGGTGAAAACCCATTTGAAGGAAGCTGAAATTACCGCAGGATGGAACCGGAACTTGTATGTAAATTATCAAAATAACGCTGTGGAATAAGGAAATGGTAAACCTAAACAAAGGAAAAAATGTGACATCATATTACTGTTTGCATTCAACTTCCGAATGGACATTTTCCTTCAAGTCCTATATTTTTCGATGGTTGGTCACAGACGGGTTTATTTATCAGGCACAAGTGACCTGCCTGTAGCATAACATTTGCGTACAAGGAAGCCTGAAAGCAAAATGATTGTACCTATGGACGCAGGAGCAACAAATACCTGAACCTTTTGCTACGATTTGAAACTTTTTGAGCATTATTTATTTAATGCTAAATTTGTTTAAAAGCCTTTAATATGGATGAAATAATATTTTTGGTTGAAGAAAGTGATGAGGGTGGGTTTACTGCCAAAGGCCTCGGTGTTTCGATATTTACACAGGAGGAAACACTCGACCTTCTAAAAGTGGCAATTATTGATGCGGTTCATTGTCATTTTGATGATGATAAGAAAAGGATTATTCGATTGCATATTGTAAAATATGAAGTGTTGGCAGCATGAAGATTCCACGGGATCTAAATGGACCTGATCTTGTCAAATACCTGAAGCCTTATGGATATATTATAACCCAACAGACAGGTAGCCATATACGTTTAACAACGCAATTAAAAGGAGAACATCACATCACCATACTCAATCATAAGCCTCTCAAAATCGGAACATTATCTTCCATCCTTGCTGATATTGCCGGCCATTTAAATATTAAAAAAGAAGTGCTATTACAAGCATTGTTGGATTAATCATAGATTATTTATTGGTTCAACCCGCTGCCATGGTTCGCACCCGGCCTTCTTCGTGGCCGAAAAACTGGAGTTGATAGCTGTAGCCAAGTGCTAGCAATGCGCTATTGCTATAAGCCTTAGTTTCGTACACCAACCCACCCTGATAGAAAGTGGTGGTGGTAATTGTGGTAGTTGTGCCATTGCTTTTGTTATGTAATTTTTTTCAGACCCTTCCTACCCTCAGGGCAGGTTAAAAAGTACTCCACCTGCAAAAGGCATCGGGGTAATCAAAAAAATCAAGGCACAGCCAGGGCGTTTGCCGCAAAGCTTTTCAAAAGATTTTTGGGATTTATGGTTAATAATAAGTTACCGGAGGCGGCACCGCGGCCAGCAGCGTTTCAGGCTCTTTTTTCGGGCCACTGTTTTTTGCATAGATGCTGTTACTATTTTTAGGTGTATTCTTTTCCATAGCCCGAAAATGCCATTCAAATTGCCCGCTTGCTAACGCTGTGGCTTTGCCGGGGGCTCCGGTTGGTGATTTCGGCTACCTATACAGGTTTTCCCAGAGGAGGCATTTTAGATATTTGTTCCAACTCCCATCCAGCTATGGCAATTAAACGATTTTGCCCGGCTTCCCTGATTTTGAACAAAATCCGCTTTCATCAGCCTGTTTGCAGGATTGTAGGCGTAGCCAAAATGCCGTGCCATATGATCGCCGGCAAAACGCAAGCTTTGGCCGGCTGTGTAGTGGGTTTGGGAGAAGATACGGGAGGACAGGTACTTAGGCATGCTATACAATGCCCCGGTCGCAGACCGGTTTATTTGTAAGTTCACAGGTGGTGCAATGTGGTGGTGTCAAAGGTCAGCATGTTGGTTCTAAAATACTGATCAAACTCACTATGTAATAAATTTGTTTACTTTTACTAAACTATCTATACTCAAAATGAAATTCTACCATAATGCAACAACTGATATTAAAAACCAACCTGTCGAAATCTAAAAGGGATGCTTTGATTCAATTTTTGAAAAGTTGGGATATTGACGCTGAATTTAAAACTAATACAGAGGTTCACGAAAAAGCACAAACGGAATTTTCTCTGGCAACCGGTCTATGGAAAGATTTTCCTATTGACGGAGATGATTTACGAAAAAAAGCCTGGGCTATAAATCAATGATACTTTGCGATACCAATATATTGATTGAGGTTTACAGGGGCAATAGCCGTATTATCGAAACTTTGAAGAAAATAGGTCAGGAAAATATTTGCATTTCTGATGTTACTTGTGCTGAATTGCTTTATGGAGCAAGGAACAAAAATGAACTTCAAACAATTAAAAATGATTTTAAAAAGCTTACTGTTTTATCCATTCAATCTGAAATTTCAAAAATGGCGGTGGATTTGGTAGCAAAATACGCCTTATCTCACAAGCTCTCACTACCTGATGCATTGATTGCTGCCACAGCTATAAAACATCAGCTAGAACTTTTTTCACTGAATAATAAAGATTTTAGGTATTTAGAAGATATAAGGTTATTTGTGATTGAATAGCTTTTCCTTTAAATCGGTTAGATGACCTCCTTATTGGTGAACGCATGGTCATTTTTGTTGCCCTTGTTGGTGTTCCAAATAAATTGCCTTCGGAGCCGCCGCTGTTGGTCTCTACCATTGTAGAGATCACCAACAGCTCCTAATCTCTCTTTTCACTACCTTTACCAAAACCTCCAACATTGGAATTCCCAACTTTATATCCCTCATTCTTTACCGCCTCCTGCAAGGTTCCGAATACCCGAACACCCGAAAATTCGGGTCGGGTCGGAAGGCTTCCATTATTGCAAGATAACACCTGCAAGGATATTATCATGAATAGCCTTAGGTTTTTAGTAGAAAAGGAAAGGGTTAGAATATTTGGCCCCGAAAATTCGGGGTGTAATAATGAATAACTATTTACACCTGACCTGCTTGCCATCAGGAAGGTTTGGCAAATGCCTGGAAAGCATAAACCATATGCAGTACAAAGAGATTTTCTGAAGTACACGGCTCAACAAATAAAATTCCATCTACAGGATAATGAACCTCAACTTTTGGAAAAATGTAAAGTCATAGCCAAAGACAGGCAATACCAAATATGGAAAAGAAAGGCCTTAAGCATTGATTTTTATTCCGAAGAAGTAATATTGCAAAAGTTAAATTACACGCACCTTAATCCAGTAAAGGCAGGATTGGTAGCATTGCCCGAACCATATTTTTATTCTTCCCCATCTTTTTATCTTTTGTAGAATGATCGGTTTGAATTTTTAAGTCATTATAGGGGGTGAAATTTTCGGCTTCGGAGGGAAAGAAGGAGTTGCGGGTGATAATCCCGCGCAACGGCGGCTCCGGGGGGAAAACAGGCAACGGCGAAGGCCGGCACCACACAACGGCGAATTAGTGGGTGGAACACTGGCAACGGCAAAGGGAAATATGTGTGGGATTGGTTCGTGAGACACGAACCATGGCATGGGGTGCATCATTCCGGTGCGAGGGTTTGGTCTCTGCGTTTATGAGCTATAAACGCAGGCGTGCAAAAAGTAGCATTGGTATTGGTTCCTGAAAATTATTTCTATCATTCGGCTGCCTTCTATACTCTGCAAAATGAACAATCAGGTTTTTTAATTCATTATCGAGGGCAGGGCTATCGGCTTCACATGAGTTTAGGAGTTACGGGGCATCCCGAACGTTCTGTACACCATGCATCGGCGGCTTATGAGGCACTCCGGCATTAATAAAATCATTAAATGCAAAAATAAATATTATGGAGGCTATGGGAGAAAATCTGCAGATTAAGAGCAAAGAAAACAGGCTTTCATTAATACGGCACCGTAATCATAAACTGAGGAAGATGCAATGCCTCGTGTTTGTCCAGGTTCTCTTTGTACATCACAAAATCTATCACATCCAGGCTTTTACCGTGGGTTTTGCAATTGCTGCTGAAGCAATACACCGTACCCGTTTTGTAGTACACCTGCAGGCTCGGGGTTTTATCTTCATGGAAAGGACAGTTTAACCGCCCGTTTTTATCGGGCTTTAGGCCGTAGTACTGCAATACTTGCGATAATGTGAGGTGCTGTTTGATGTCGGGGATGTCCATGTGGAAAAATATTTTCTTATACCTATTTGCTCCAAAAGTAACATATGGGTATTAAACAGCCATAACTTTCATGTATTATTTTATCCACCAATTGCAGTAAATTTGTTGATTATACCCTAAAAAGGGTACCAGTAGTACTAAATATTACGCTTTATGACCTTAGGAGAAGCAATTAAACTGACACGGATGCAGAAAAAAATGTCGCAGCAGCAGCTGGCAGACAAGGCGGAGGTGCATCAGAAAAACATTTCTAAATACGAGAATAATGACGTGGTGCCTTCCGCCATCACGCTTAAAGCCATTGCCGATTCGCTGGAAGTAACCACCGATTATCTGTTGGGTGGCGAACAAGAAACAGCTATTAAAGATACGGCATTGTTAAAGCAATTCAAGGATATTGACAACATGCCCGACACCGAAAAAAATGCGCTAGTCTCGGTAATTTCTGCTTATATCATGTACCATAAAACTAAACAGGCTTTTGCTTCATAAAATGCAAAGAGCCGCTGGGTTTAAAACCAGCGGCTTTTCTGTTTATAGGTACATTGGGCGTTGCGGGTCATAACACCACACAACGGCGGCTAGGCCTATTGTTATTGGTTGTATTCTTTTATGGCTTCTTCAACTTTTGTGGGCATAAAAAAATCAAATTTCACCTTACAATTTTCTTTTAAGTTTAGCTTACATCTGCTTACTGGAATTACAGTAAAACCAGAGATAATGACTTTGTCATGACTGTAAACAATTGCATAAGTTTTTTGGGATAATATCCAAATCACCATCGATACACCTAATAGCCATTTATATAGTTTACCTCTTTGATAGAGGAATATAAAAAGTATAACTAGTAATGATATTGTAAATATTAAAACAGGATTATGTCTAAATAAAGAAATGTCATAGGTATTACTCTGCCCCGAGAGCAAAAACTTCGAAAAATCTTCGCTAATCAGACTTAACGAGGTCACGCCTAATACAATTAGGCTTATCAAAACTTTCTTTGTATTTTTCATTTCTCAGTTAAAGTTACTCCTGCAGGAATCGTATTATCTTTATACCAAACAGGTGTCACCAACTTTTTATCGCCATCTTGAATCAAAGTTGATGATGACCCTCCATCAAATCCGAAGACATAATCATAGCCTTGACCAGCAAGCCTGTCTCTTATTGCATCTAGAGTCATGCCACCAGTCTTAAGTTCGTCTGGGGATACCACCAAGATCATCGAGTTATCCTTGCTATTAAGGCCAATTATAACTTTTCCAACACTTGTTGAATTTTGTCTACCATACCCCTCGGCTTCAAGATACTCATCATGCGCCGTGCTTGAATATTTCTTTCCACCTACTATAATTGGAATTCCGCCTCCAAAACCTGCGGCTGAACCTGCTGGTGGGTTACCAAGCCCCCCCTGCCACTTTCCATCCTTACTTTGAGAAAAATAGCCCCTTTTGTTATCTGTTGCATCCCCCGTCACTTTACCATCTTGAACATTTTGACCCATGGTGACATAATCGTTTCCACCCATCGCAGGTGACCAAGCCCTCAAGTGGCTTAGTAGTGAGGGTGCTCTATATTGTTGTAGATTAACAGTATAATCAGTAGTACTACTATTATCGTACCGTCCACTCATCATATGTGTGAAACTGAATAAGTCTCGATTGTAAACGATTTCCGCAGTTGGATTCTTTAGCTTTACAAAATATACGCCATTTTCAATTGTAGGCGGGTCGCCACCTCCCAAATAATCAATCCAAGCAATAAAATTATTTCTGTGATAAGCATAAGTACTCTGCCAAGGATATTCATCTTTTTTAGGGTCGGTTGAAAAGAACCTCCCCAATCTGGGATCATAAATCCTTGCTTCAAATGCAATTTGATTCCCACTGCCCTTCACCTCATTATCATTCTCCTTACCATTAAACCCATAACGATAAGCAGTCGACTGAAAACTCCTGCCCGGCATAATCATACCAAATGAAAAGTAGTCCTGTGCAGATAGTACTACTGCCTGATAG
>JBGSNV010000052.1:0-2493 GCA_041739485.1 Chitinophagaceae bacterium | reverse complement strand
CGTTATGGATAACCTTTACCGGGTACGCTGAAAGAAAAGAGTGCCTCACATGCATTGCCAGCCATTGAGAGGGTGTAACAATCTGCAGCGATTTTACACCATTGAAGATTTGTTGCTTATCATCAAAATTTCTGGAGGATTGATCAATGCCAAGGCTGGATGGGTAGCCTTTGATATTGGGACAATGATTGCAATGGGTTAGCCATTTACTACAGTTGACCGCATCAAAATAAGAACAATGCCCGGTAAATGGCCAGCAGTCATGGAAAGTCCAGACTACAGGCAGTTGAACTTCTTTTAAAAAATCAAATAAAATACCGATGTGCAGGTAATAGCCATGAATATTATGGAGGTGGATAATATCGGGTTTGATTTTCCTGATCCTGTTAACCAACTCGTTTGTAGATTGTGCCGAACCAAAACCATGTCGGTCAAACAGGCGGCTTTTTACCCCATGTAATTTTCTATCAACATTACTACCGATTTTTATTACGACTGATTCACTTGGCCGATTGGTATATGCTGCGGCAATATAGCTTTGGTTGCCTGATGCAATTGTTGCCTTGCCAATATCCTCGGATATGCGGCCGGTGCTGCCGGAATTGAGTGTGGTGTTTATTTGAAGAATTTTCATTTTTTAAACACCAAGTCCTTTCTTTAGAAAATTTATTTGAAAAGCCGGATTAAAAAATTCGTCTACCCGTTTGTAATAGGCCATACTAAATAGTTGATCCATCATCCTTTATCTTTTTCCTGAAAAATCTACCGCCGGGATGATTCAAGTCGATTATTTGTTTCCCTTCTGCAATCCATTTTTCGAGCAAATTGAGTTCTGGTTTGTGGCCAAGAATAATAAGCGGAGCATTCAAATCATTGATATCGTTTAACAACAAGTTGGATATATGAGGCAGGTTTTCATTGATATAGGCTTTATTTCCACCTACCAGTTTTGCAAGATTTACAAATTTGTCATACACATTTACCTGTACCCCCTTGCCCAAAAGAGACTCTACAAGTGTAACAATCGGACTTTCCCGAAGATCATCCGTTCCTTTTTTGAAAGAGAGTCCATAAACGCTAACCTGGCTTATTCCGAATGATAAAATATGCTCAGCAACACGATTAATCTGCAACTGATTGCTTTGCAAGATTGACCTAAGCATCGGTAGTTCAGTGTCAGAGGCCTGCGAAATATAATTAAAAGCACGAAGATCTTTCGGCAAGCAGGAACCTCCAAAAGCAAAACCAGGTTTCAGGTACTTTTCTGAAATATTCAACTTAACATCCGAAACAAATATTTTCATTACCTCGTGACTGTCTATATCAGCTTCAACGCAGTATTGACCGACTTCATTTGCAAATGTGACTTTAATGGCATGAAACATATTGTCGCAATATTTAACCATTTCTGCAACTTTATAATCCACCACAAAAGTTGGCGCATCAATATCTCTATAGAGCTCAATTAGTTTTTTTGCACCCATACCTCCACCAGATTCACCCACCACAATTTTAGGAGGATTATAGAAATCATACACGGAGCTACCTTCTCTCAAAAATTCAGGGTGAAAAAGTACTTCAGCCACTTCCGAAAGAGACTTTCCTGCACCAGATTCTACTGCCGGAATTACAATCTTTTCAATACTACCGGGCAATAAAGTACTTCTAATTACAAGCAGCAACTTTTTATCCAGTTTAGATGCAGCCATTCCAATATCCATGCATACTCTTTCTACATACTCCGTATTGAGCGAACCATTCCTTGCAGATGGAGTACCTACACAAACAAACACAATATCACATTTCGATACCACCATTTCAACATCCGTATGTGCGCTTAAATGCCCTTGTGATACAGCGTCTTTTACCATGTCGCCAATCTGTTCCTCTACAATCGGAGATAAACCATCATTAATCAACTGCACCTTTGTTGGAGAAATATCCACACCATAAACACGATACCCTTCCCTGGCGAAACAGGCGGCAGAAACGACGCCTACATAGCCTAGTCCAAAAATTCCAATACTTTTCATACTATTGTTTTATTTTATTGAATGTATAATTGATGGCATCTACAAATGCTTTTACCATTACCGAAGTGCCGGCTTTTTCTTTTACCGTCGCGGACGCATTTCTGCCCATTTCTAAAGCCTGCTGTCGGTTATTTAGTGCCTTATTCATAGCGTGTGAAAAAGAAGTTACTGAAAAATCAGTTGAAAGAAAACAATTGTAATCAGCCTCCAAAAGCTCGGTTTCAGGAAAATGCTCCGGTGTGCTAATGATTGTTCTGGAACAAGCCATTGCTTCCAGTATACCTAACCCCCCTTGCGAAAAACTCAGGTAGGCGTCGATGATGTGCAAAATCGCTCCTTCCTTACCGTTGCTCACCTTACCCATAAAATGCACGCAACCTTCAGCCACGAGGTCTGCCGCTAATTCCTCTAACCGAAGTTTATCAGGACCATTTCCTGCAATTAAAAAAAAGGCTTCTGG
>JBGSNV010000051.1:0-9016 GCA_041739485.1 Chitinophagaceae bacterium | reverse complement strand
GATTGCAGGCCACCTGACAGCATTTTATATCGGTGGTGTTGATGTCTTCCGGTAGTCTATGTTATGATTGGTAAAATCCAGACTCCTTTATTAAAAAAATCAACGTTTTCCTCAGAAAAATGATGGAACCTTTGACTATTTCGCCTATTTTGCCCTGTTTATGCACCCTAAGCCAGAAGCTTCAGGTATTTTAAAAACATTAGTTTCAATTATAAGATATAAAACATGTCTTTATTCCGTAAAAAAAGCATTGCCGCTATGTCTTCAGAGGCCGGGCACGACGAAGCCGGTCATAAAATGAATAAAGTACTTACCGTGAAGGATCTCACTTTTATGGGGATCGCTGCCGTTGTGGGTGCGGGTATTTTTTCAACAATTGGTTCCGCAGCAAGCGACGGAGGACCGGGAATCTCTCTACTGTTTATCATTACCGCCGTTACCTGCGGATTCAGTGCGCTTTGTTATGCAGAGTTTGCAAGCAGGGTACCAATAAGCGGTAGTGCTTATACTTATGCGTATGTCAGTTTCGGGGAGTTGATCGCATGGATCATTGGCTGGGCGCTTATTCTTGAATATGCTATTGGTAATATCGTTGTGGCTATCAGTTGGAGCAGCTATTTCAATAATCTGTTGGTTGGGCTTAACATTCACCTGCCTTACTGGATGACGATCAACGGTTCCGCAGCAAAAGATGCACTGGAAGCAGCGCAGGCGTTGGTAGCAGCAGGTAAAACCGTTCCTGAAAATCTATTGGCTGTGCTGGAGGGATATGATAAGGCTCCCATTATTTTTGGAACCAAACTATTTCTGAATATTCCTGCCTTTGCTATTGTTGTTTTTGTAACAGCCCTTGCCTACATAGGAATGAAGGAAAGCAAGAAGAGCGCCAATTTTATGGTGCTATTTAAGATTGCAGTCATTATACTGGTCATTATACTGGGTTTCTTTTATGTGGATACCGGCAACTGGCATCCGTTTTTACCCAATGGTTTTACCGGGGTTCTTGCCGGAGTAAGCGCTGTATTTTATGCCTACATTGGTTTTGATGCTATTAGTACTACCGCCGAAGAGTGTAAAAATCCACAAAGAGATCTCCCTCGTGGGATGATCTATTCCTTGTTGATTTGTACGGTGCTTTATATCCTGATTGCATTGGTGCTTACAGGCATGGTTAATTATACCGAACTGGATGTTGACGATCCTCTGGCCTTTGTTTTTAACCGATTGGGGCTCAACTGGATCGGATATATCATTTCCATCAGTGCGGTAGTAGCTACCACAAGTGTGATGTTGGTGTTTCAATTGGGACAACCCCGTATCTGGATGAGCATGAGCCGCGACGGCTTATTGCCTAAAGCTTTTGGCCGCATCCATCCTAAGTATCAGACACCCGCTTTTGCAACCATCATCACCGGATTTCTGGTAGGTATTCCCACTTTGTTTTTGCCAAGTAGTTTGGTAACCGATCTCACAAGTATCGGTACGCTGTTTGCTTTTGTACTCGTTTGTGCAGGAGTGCTTGCATTGCCAAGGATTAATGCGGTCAGCGGTAGATTCCATTTGCCTTATATCAACGGACAATTTTTGATTCCCGCCCTGGCAGCTTTGTTTTTCTATTTGTCAAGAGAACGTATTCAGGAGGCTTTCAGCCATTTGGGTAGCGAAAATTATCAGGAAGTGCTGTTTCTGGTATTCGTGATGGTTACAACCATTACGTCGATCTTTTCATTTGTAAAAAAATACTCTTCCATTCCTGTTTTGGGAGCACTCAGTTGTTTGTATTTGATGATTGAAATTCCACCGGTAAGCTGGCTTTTGTTTTTTGTATGGATGTGCTTTGGTTTGTTCCTTTATTTCCTGTATGGCTATCGCAAATCTAAATTGAGGGATATCTAAGGAACAAAGCCCTGACTTATTTCGTTATTTTGCACCATGAAATTTGAAAAAGGGGATGCGGTTGTGGTAAAGCACAGCAATGAGGACGGAGTCGTAGAGGAAATTCTGAATGATAAAATGGTTTTGGTCAATGTTCGTGGGGTAAAATTCCCTGCTTACACAGATCAGCTTGATTATCCGTATTACAAAATGTTTAAAAAGGAGAAACCGGCCACTCCCCCCAAATTACCCAAAAAATATATTGAAGATGTAAAGCGGGAAAAGCCTGCTCCCAAATATGCGGTCAAAGAAGGGGTGTGGCTTTTGCTTTTCCCTGTATTCAGTAAAGATGTTTTTGATGACGATGTGGTGGAAGGATTTAAAATCTACCTCGTCAATCAAACCGATGATGGGATGGCTTTCAAATTTGCACTTCGTTTTAAGGGAAATGTAGATACAGAACTCCTCAGCGAAATTTATGCATTGAAGGAATTTTATCTGATGGATATTCCTTTTGAGAATATTAATGATGGTCCTTCCTTCGATTTTGAGTTCAGCCTTTTGTCGCACGATAAAAAAAGGATGGAATACTTTGAGGTTTCCTACAAACCCAAAGGCAAGCAACTTTTTAAGCAGATCGAACAGCTTAAGGAATCCGGAGCCGGATTTCTGGATAACCTGCTGATGGATGCCTACCCCCACAAGCAGGTAGATCTTGCACCTCCTGTCCCCGAGGTGAATCCGCTGGATAAATTACAAGCTGCCGGATTTAAGGTAAAATCCAAAAAAGCAAGCAAGGAGTCAATGGCTCCTCCTTCTGTTATTGATCTGCATATTGAAAAACTGATGGAGGATTTTGAGGGATTAAGTTCCGGAGAGATCCTCGATATTCAGTTAAGAGCCTTCGAAAAATGGCTTGATAAAAGTCAACAGCATTATATGACGCAAGGCTGGATTATTCATGGAGTAGGAAAAGGCAAACTCCGAAATGAAGTTCACGAAATTTTGCGGTTCAAGGATTATGTAAAAAGCTTTAGTCAGCATTACCATCCCTGGTATGGTAACGGAGCTACCGAAGTGTTTTTTGATGTTTGATTTCCGACAGGTCAGTTCCCTGCTTTTAGCTTTTGGAAGGATAGTCGGGATAACCCATTAATTTTGCATTACATCATTGCCGAAGGCTATCGCCTTTGCCGCAGGGCAGGGGAGGAAAGTCCGGACAGCACAGAGCAATTCACCGGCTAACGGCCGGGGGTTTGCGCAAGCAAACAACAGAAAGTGCCACAGAGAATTACCGCCTTTTTTTCAGACTGCAAAGTCTGCAAAAGAGGTAAGGGTGAAAATGTGCGGTAAGAGCGCACGGCAATTTTTGGTAACAAAGATTGGGGGTAAACCTTGGATGCTGAAATGTCACATACAGGCGTGCTTAAAAACGGCTCGTTTTTGACTCTATTCGTAGAGGCGGGCGCCGGGGTAGACAGAAACAGGCAAACAGCAATGTTTGTCGCAGATAAATGATAGCCATCCGCTTCGGTGGATGTACAGAATCCGGCTTATGCAGGCAATGATGTTTTTTTAAATTTTCCAGTCGGTGATTTTGTTGGCAAATTCCTGCCGGTAGGGCGTTTGGATCCGAAGATAGTTGTCGGTGTACCCTTCCATCATGCCGTTTTTCTCATGATCTTCAAACAACACCGGTCTTGTGCTTCCTTCATTTTGTTGGGTAAAATACTGCAACTTCATGTAGCTGAGGTTTCGGAGTATTTTGTTGCGTTCCTGCCGTACCCGTATCGGTACCACCGGATTGATCTCAAGTGCTCTTGTTGCGTCGCGTTCGCTGTAGGTAAATACATGCAGGTAGCTGATATCAAGATCGTGTAAAAAACGGTGGGTTTCCATAAAGTCTTCATCCGATTCACTCGGAAAGCCTACAATCACATCCACACCAATAGCGCAATGTGGCATCTTTTCCTTAATCCTCTCCACCCGCTGCACATACAATTCACGGCGATACCGGCGGCGCATCAATCCGAGTATTTTGTTGCTTCCGCTTTGTAAAGGAATATGGAAATGCGGCATAAAAGCCCGGCTTTGTGCCACAAAATCAATAATCTCCTCGGTGAGCAAATTGGGTTCTATCGAGGAAATGCGATAGCGTTCAATCCCTTCAATCTGATCTAGCTGCTTTATCAGGCTGTAAAAATTAGCCTCACTTCCCGGTTCGCGAAAATCACCAAGGTTTACCCCGGTCAGTACAATTTCCTTTACGCCTTCCTGAGCAAGCTGTTCTACATTTTTTACCACATTTGCCATGGAGTCGCTGCGACTTTTGCCCCTTGCCATAGGAATGGTACAAAAACTGCAATTGTAATCGCAGCCATCCTGTACTTTCAAAAAGGTACGGGTACGGTCTCCCTGACTCCAACTGCTTACAAAACCTGCTACCTCTTCTATATCACAGCTTGAGATTTTGGTGCTATCTCCTTTGCTCAGGTCTCCGATATGTTTGGCAAGATTAAATTTTTCGGCGGCACCGAGTACAAGATTGACCCCGGGTATTTCTGCGATCTCTTTGGGTTTAAGTTGCGCATAGCACCCGGTAATCACCACAAGGCTTTCCGGGGCACGTCTTTGAATCCGACGCACCAACATCCGGCATTCTTTATCCGCATTGTCGGTCACCGAACAGGTATTGATTACATACACGTCGGCAGTTTCAGTAAATGCTCTTTTTTCAAAACCCTCAGCTTCCATCAAACGACTCAGGGTGCTCGTTTCGCTGAAATTGAGCTTGCAACCCAAGGTGTGGAAGGCCACTGATTTTTTATTTTCCTTTAAGATCATCGGGGCGCAAAGGTAATTAAATTACTTAAGGCTATTTTAGCATCGTAAATAATCTTCATGCAAAATAACAATTTCAAAAGATGGTCGCCGGTCCTCGTCATCCTTGGTTTGCTGATTGCCTTATTTTTTGTAAAGCAATGTCAGTCAACTGAACCCGAAAAAGAAGCGAAAGAGACCTCCGTCCGGACGACTAACAGGAAAGAACCGGCGGTGAAAGGCCTCAACCGCTATCCTTCTAAAATAAATTACAGCAGGCATGCCCGCTGCCGGATGGAGTGCCGCAAAATAGATGCCTCAGAAGTGGAGGATATCCTGGAAAACGGGAAAATCAACTATGCAAAAAGCGAAATCGGGGATCGTCCCGACTGCAAAAAAAAGTATGCAGTGGAAGGCACAACAAAAGATAAACAGCGGGTTCGGATTATTTTTGCCCCCTGTAAACAGGACGTAACCGTAGTAACCGTGATTGATATTGGCAAGGAATGGCCTTGTGATTGTCCATGATATGCCCTGATTTACCTTGGTTTTTGTCCCTTTTTATGGCCAATTTCAGACTGCAAATACTCCTTGTCGGTCTGTTTCCATCAATATTGTTAAAACCTTTACAAACTGTGGTTGCGGTATTTAAACCCACTTGTTTATATTCGCCACCACTTTGGGAAGGTCAAAGCCTGAAAAAATCTAAAGTGTACTGAAAATCAACATCTTATGCAATTTAAGAAGATTAATAACATCGTTGGATGGGTCGTGTTTCTTATTGCTACCTCTGTGTACATCCTCACTGCCGAGAAGAACGGCAGTTTATGGGATTGCGGAGAGTTTGTAGCGAGTTGTTTCAAATTGCAAATACCGCACCCTCCGGGCGCGCCTCTGTTTGTTATTCTGGGGCGGTTTTTTATCATAATGTTTGGCGATAATCCCGAAACAGCAGCCAAGGCCGTAAACATCATGAGTGCCCTCGCAAGCAGTTTCACCATTCTGTTTTTATTCTGGACCATCACCCACTTTGCCCGCAAACTGGTAAACAGTGATGTAGCCACAATGACCCGCGGTCAGGTACAGACCATCATGGGTGCCGGTGTGGTAGGAGCGCTTTCCTATACCTTCAGCGATTCATTTTGGTATAGCGCTGTAGAAGGCGAAGTATATGCCCTCAGCTCCTTTTTTACTGCCCTTGTTTTTTGGGCCATGCTTAAATGGGAACATCAGGTAGATACTGACAGTCGCACAGATACTAATGATAAAGGTCATTTCAACGCCGATCGCTGGATAGTATTCATCTTCTTTATGATGGGTTTAAGTATCGGTGTTCACTTGTTGAACCTCCTTACGATCCCGGCCATTGTAATGATTTATTATTTCAAGCGGTATGAAGTAACCAAATGGGGTACTTTCTATGCTTTCCTCATTGGTTGTGCCATTACAGGCATCGTACAGAAGTTTGTTATTCAGTCTTCCATCACTTTTGCCGGAAAATTCGATATTCTTTTTGTCAATAACTTCAATCTGCCCTTTTTCAGCGGATTTACCTTCTTCTTTATTGTCCTCGCCATCCTTATTTATGTAGGGTTGCGGATAGCCAATAAAAAAAGCTGGTATTTTCTCCGTTTGGGTCTTTGGTGTTTTTCCTTCATGCTGATTGGATACAGTAGTTACCTGACCACGATGGTACGGAGTAGCGCAGATCCCGGTGTGGATATGTATAATGTAGACAACCCTATGAGTTTGGTTGGATATTTAGGTCGCGAACAGTATGGAGATTTCCCGCTTGTTTATGGACAGGTATTTACTGCTCAGAGCCGCAATACCGAGCGTGAAGAAGGTTCCACCCGGTATCAGAAGTCAGAAGATAAGTATGTAGAAATTGGAAAAGACATCAAGGAAGTATTTCCTCCCGAAGATCAGATGCTTTTCCCCCGGGTTTGGGATCGCAGCAACGATCAGCAACATGCGGATTACTATGCGGAGTTTTTGAATATTGGAAAGTCTAACGATCCCAAGGGAATGAGTGCCGAAACCGGACCTTATGAAAGCAGACCGACGTTTGCAGATAACCTCAAATTTTTTATTGGGTACCAGAATTACTGGATGTATATCCGCTATTTCATGTGGAATTTTGCAGGTAAGCAAAACGATGTTCAGGGTGTTCAGCCCTGGAATGTACGCGATGGTAACTGGCGTTCCGGTTTGCCTTTTGTAGACAATACCATGTATGGCGATCAAAGCAAACTACCTGAAACTATCCGCGAAAACAAAGCAAACAACACGCTTTTTGCCTTGCCGCTGATCCTTGGTATGCTGGGTTTGTTTTTCCATTACCGCAAGCATCGCAACGATTTCCTGGTCAATTTCCTGTTGTTTTTCTTTACAGGATTTGCCATTGTTGTTTACCTCAATCAGGCAGGCAATCAGCCCCGTGAAAGGGATTATGCGTATGTGGGTAGTTTTTATGCCTTTGCCGTTTGGATTGGATTATCGATTCCGGCGCTTGTGCATCTTGCCCGCGAAAAAACAACTGCATTATTACAAAAAATCCTCATTGGTGGTGGTATCGTTTACTTTGTAGTGGCTACTTCTGCTTCTATTGCTTCACGAGGAGACTTCAACCAATTTTTGGGTTGGGTATTGCTCGGAGCTTTTGGAACAGCCGTTATTGCAGGCTTGGCAATAGGATTAAAAGCGATCAAAAATGATGCTGCCATGATTCCTGCCGCTATCCTGATTGCCCTGTTGGCGGTACCGGGATGGATGGCAGTGCAGGAGTGGGATGATCATGACCGGAGCAATAAACTGATGGCGCCTGATCTGGCGAAAAACTATCTGGAAAGTTGCGCACCCAATGCCATTCTTTTCACTTTTGGAGATAACGATACCTACCCGCTGTGGTATGCTCAGGAAGTTCAGGGCATTCGTAAAGATATCCGGGTAATTAATTATAGCCTTTTGGGTATTGACTGGTATATCAATCAGTTGAGATACAAGGTAAATGAAAGTGCTCCGATTGATGTAATCTGGAGTAAGAATCAGATTGAAGGGGAGAAAATGAATTATGCGGTGGTGGATAAACGGGTACCCGGTCCTATGGATCTTTACACTGCTTTGAAAGATTGGGTGGGTTCTAACGATATGAGCCGTATGTTCAATGGTCAGGGAGAATTCCTGCCCTTATTGCCTACCAATCAGTTCTATATCCCGGTTGATAAAGAAGCGTTGTTGAAAAAAGGTGTAATCAATGCCAGTGATCTGGCTGCAACCGATACCGTGCGTTTTCAGTTTGACCGCGGTTATTTGTTGAAAAATGATTTGGCAGTACTCGCTGTTCTGGCATCAAGCAACTGGGATCGTCCGGTTTATTTCACGTCACAGTTTGAAGGACTTGGATTTCAGGATTATCTACGCCGTGATGGCATGGCTTACCGCTTTGTTCCTGTAAAGGGCAGCCGGGTAAATGCGCCCTGGGCTTATGAAAAACTCATGCAGGAATTCCGTTTTGGAAATGCAGATAAAGCCGGCGTTTATTTTGATGAGGAAAACAGGCGCCACCTCAACAATATTCGGCAGGCTTATGCGGATGTAGCGGTGGATATGGCTGCTGAAGGTAAAAAGGACAGTGCACAAAAACTTTTGCAAAAAGTAGATGCAGGCATGCTGCAGCAAAATATGCCTTATGGTTTGGTAAGCCGTTACAACCTGCACAATCAGACAAGTGTGATGTTGCTGGAAGCTGCTTATCGTGCTTCTGATGATGCATTGGTAAAGAAAATTGGTGCCGGTCTTAAGAAGGACCTGCAGGAGCAAATGGACTATTATGCAACACTCAACGAAAGAAGACAGGCTGCACTTGGTTATGAAATGCAGCGTGCTCAAATGCTGTTGCAAATGATGGGTCAAATGGAAGAGATGTTCAGACCGGTGAATCCAGAAGCACCTACCTCCATTATTCCACAACAATAAAAAGGTTATTATACATTTTAAATAAAACCGGCATCTCCCAAAGAGGTGCCGGTTTTTTTCACCAAAGACCCGGAATCAGCCGCTTGGTTTTGCACTGATAGGCTTTGTAATCGGGGAAACGACTACAAAGCATCTTTTCTTCGAGGGTTATTTTTAAATAAAAAACGAAAAATAAAAGCACAAAAGCAAAAAAACTTCCAGTTGTCGGATTGTCGGCAAGCATTCCGCTTGCAGCAAGCAGAACACCGGTGTACATGGGATGCCGGATAATTTTATAGGGTCCTTTTTGGGTAAACACACCGGCAACAGTTGGTTGCGGATGTGCCGACCAACTTTTCCGGTT
>JBGSNV010000040.1:0-12491 GCA_041739485.1 Chitinophagaceae bacterium | reverse complement strand
AAAGTTGTTTCGCTATTCACCGCTTTACAGATCCAAATTCAAAGGGATACAACGCAATCTGAAATTCTTACAAATTGGAAATGATTAATTTTTTTTATATTGGCATTCTTATAGATTCTCCGGAAACAAATTCAAAAGACTTCAGTTATTTTAAACCAGATTAAAATTTTCACTTTAAAAAAAAATAAATAATGGCTACAAAAAGACGTGCAACGGCTACCTGGCAAGGAACAGGGCTGGAGGGTACCGGCAAACTGGATACACAGAATAAATTTTTTGATGCAACTCCTTATTCTTTCAAAACGCGTTTTGAAAATGCAGACGGAAAAGCAGGAACCAATCCTGAAGAACTGATTGCGGCTGCCCATGCGGGTTGTTTCGCCATGGCTTTGAGTTTTGCAATTTCCAATGCAGGATTTACGCCGGACGAATTGAAAGTAAATGCAACAGTTTCCCTTGATTCAGTAGAAGGAGGCTTTGCCATTACTGGCATCACCCTTCACCTCGAAGGAAAAGTGAGTGGTATGGAAGAATCCGCTTTTATGGAAATGGCAAATGTTGCCAAGGCAGGTTGCCCGGTTTCAAAAGCATTGAGTGCAGTTCCGATTGAACTTGATGCGAAATTTATAGCAGGATAAAAAGGAAACACTCCACGTATAGAGAAAAGTAGAAAAAAGCCTTTTGGTCTTCCTGTATAAGAACAAAAGGCTTTTCTCTTGGGTGTAAATCAATCGGATTAATCAACAAAATTGATTTATAACCTGCAAAAATTTCTATTTATAGTCTCACTCCCATTCCAAGGGAAATCTTCCCAACCTTGAGAATAAAAACCGGTAGCATTTTCCTACGGTAGTTTTTATGTTTTGAGAAAATATTCAGTTTCTCTCATTAAACTCAAACAAAAGACCTTATTTTTAAACCGTTAACAAAAGATTTCTTCACTCAACCACAAAATATGAAAAAAATAGGTGTGCTTTTTGGAAAAGAAAGAACTTTCCCTAATGGCGTGATTGAACGCATCAATAGTAAAAATATAGACGGGATACAGGCTGAAGCCGTACGCATAGATAAGGTGATGCAGGGCGAAGATTGCGGCTATGCCGTTATCATTGATCGGATTTCTCAGGATGTGCCCTTTTACAGGGCTTATCTTAAAAATGCTGCGATCAGCGGTACTGCAGTGATCAATAACCCCTTTTGGTGGAGTGCCGATGAGAAGTTTTTCAACAATGCATTGGCAACCAAAATAGGGGTACCGGTTCCGAAAACCGTCATTTTACCCTCATACGATTTACCCGATGATACCACGGGGGAGAGTTTTTCCAATCTGGCATTCCCAATGGATTGGAAAGGGATATTTGATTATGTGGGCTTTCCTGCCTACATGAAACCCTTTTCGGGTGGCGGCTGGAAAAATGTATACCGGCTCGATGATTTGGATGCCTTTTATGAAAAGCATCCGGAAACCGAACAACTGGTAATGCTTTTGCAGGAAGAAATTCAATTTGACGAATACTATCGCTGCTACTGTATAGGAGGGAAACATGTCCGTATTATGCCCTACGAGCCGCGCAATCCGCATCATCTTCGTTATGTAGCAGACTTTTCCCCAAGTCCGGAGCGTTATGCCCTGATGGAAGATATTGTACTGCGGATCAATCGCTACCTCGGTTACGATTTCAATACCGTTGAGCTAGCTTTGCGCGACGGCGTTCCTTATGCTATTGACTTTTGCAACCCGGCACCTGATGCTGACCGGGCAAGTGTTGGGGAAGAAAACTTTGATTGGGTGATTGAGACGGCTGCGAATTACGCTATTGAAAGAGCGCAACAGCTTAATCCCGGACAAGACAACCTTACCTGGGGCGAATATCTGAAACGGGGAACCGCAAAGACCACTTTGTATCCATAATAATTTATTTCCTGAAACCGCCTTTTTAACCAAGGTTGTTTCAGGTTTTTTTTCATTCAAATTTCCGGATTCTTTAAAAAAATATTTTCGAAATGGCCATTCATTACAACCATTTTACCCTTGGCATAGAGGAGGAATACATGGTAATTGACCCCGTGACCAAGGAATTAAAAAGCCATGAGCAGAAAATTGTTACCGAAGGTCAGAAAATCATTAAAGACAAGGTAAAAGCAGAAATGCATCAGGCAGTAGTGGAAGTAGGTACCGATATTTGCCGCGATGCCGAAGAAGCATTCAATGATGTAAGTACCTTACGAAATACTATGAAGGCGGTGGCCGGCTCCCTTGGCCTGTCGATTGGCGCCTCCGGTACACATCCCTTTAGCCATTGGGAAAGCCAATTGATTACGGACCATATACGATACAGCGAACTGATCAATGAGTTACAGGAGGCAGCAAGAAGCAACCTGATTTTCGGGCTGCATGTGCATGTAGGTATGGAAAACAGGGATCTTGCCATGCATATTGCAAATAGTGCCCGCTATTTCCTTCCGCATGTTTATGCATTGAGTACCAACTCCCCTTTCTGGGAAGGCCGCAAAACCGGCTACAAATCATTTCGTACCAAAATTTTTGATAAGTTTCCGAGAACGGGGCTTCCTGAAAACTTTGATAATATCGAGAGTTACGACCGGTTTGTAAACCTCCTGATCAAAACAGGATGTATAGATAATGCAAAAAAAATATGGTGGGATCTTCGGGTACATCCTTTTTTCAATACTGTAGAATTCAGGATCTGTGATGTACCTATGACTGTAAAAGAAACGATTGCTATCGCTGCTCTTTTTCAGGCGATTTGTGCCAAACTATACAAATTGAAAAACGAGAATTTAAATTTCATTATTTATCCCAAATCGTTGGTGATGGAAAATAAATTCAGAGCAAGCCGCTATGGAATTGATGGATTGATGATTGACTTTGGAAAAGAAACAGAAGTAAATACCCGGGCTTTGATTTATGAATTGCTTGACTTTGTTGACGATGTGGTGGATCACCTTGGAAGCAGATTCGCAGTAGATTGGGTAAAGGAAATTTTAGAAACCGGAACCGGAGCCGACCGGCAACTAATGGTACATGAAAAAAGTGGCGGGGATTTAAAACTTGTTACAGAATACATTGAACAAAGTTTTACAATATAGTTTTTATCATTTTTTCTTCATTATAAAAAAAGCCGGAATATTGTTTCCGGCTTTTTTTATGAAATCCCCACGAGCAACGGCAAACCCGGCACGCATGATCATTAGGGATTCCATATGACAAATAAAAAACAGCAGGCAAAGCCTGCGCACTAAATGAACAAATGAATGTACTTTTATATGGTTTCGCTTTTTAGAATTTATTCCCTGTAATGCCTTTTTTAAATTAACAAAATCTAATTCCCTTTTTTTAGGAACAATCCCCCAAATGAATACAGAGGTCTTTGAATAATTATGGATATAAAGCAGCAAATGGGGATTTTAATAAAAAAAGGAGTTAATGCTATTGATTGATCTCTGCAATCAGAACAGCAATTTCTTTTTCGGAGAAGAAATCAATCTTTGAATCTTCGATTTTATCAGCAGCCCCGGGTATGCTTTGTAGTGCTTTTGAAAAATCCTTTTTACGAAGCTTTACCTTGCTCAGGTTACCCGGTGTAAATAAATAATAGTCAAAATATTGCTCAAAAAGCCTTGATTCTTTATCGTACATATTGGTTGGATCCGGAATCAGTCGAATGCGATAAATTTTTAAAAAAGTAGCCTTAGACCCTTCGCTGATCACGTTGAAATAAACATTCAAGGTAGATTCATTAAAAAGACGGCTATGCTTGAAAAGTAGAGTTTGCCCACCGAACTTCTCTGTCAAATTCATAGAAAATTCATCCAATTGCTTCGTCGTTTCAAGGATTTCTCCCCGAATATCCGGCCCGGCTTTTTGAGTATAGAGGTTGTACAATACTTTGTCTCTTGATGTGACTGCCCCTCCCTCAAATACAAGTTTTCCATCAAAGGATTCACCAAATAAATATGGGGTACCTTTTACTTTATATTGACCGATTCGAAGGTATTCGCCTGTCCAGTTTTCTGCGATATACCGGTTAAAAGTGCCTAAAGGATTGGGTTGACAAAACCCTTTTAATGACAGTGAAATAACAAAAATCAAAACAATGGAAAACCGCATAACCGAAGAATTTATAAGGTAAAATTGAACTTTTATTTTCATATAAGATGCTAAAAAAAATCGCCTCCGAAAGGGGAGGCGATTTTTGCTTTTAAAATCAAACTAAACTATGGTCTCGCTTTTACAAATACCATGGTATCGTAAATTGGCGTGGGAATAAATCCGGTTTGCTCCATTAATATTGCTGCAAAAACAGTTTTGGAAGCTACATCATAACGACTTGTTGTTACAGCAGGGTTCAAAACAAACTGACGGGTAGTAGCCACCGCAGGTGAATTGAAAGTATTGATCAACTTGTCCGAAGCATCAAATTCAAAATTGATTTCGGTACCACCATAACCACTGATACCTGTGGTGAACAATGGATGGAATCCAGCTCCAAATGCATCGTTGTACATTTTAACCGAAGTAGCATTGGTTGTTTCCAGATAGATATCATAAGGATAACTATAAACAGTTCTCAGCCAGGTAGCTGAACGGTCGGCAGGATGATCGTGGCGGCCTCTGAAAGCGTAAATACCATCGTATTTGTTTTTGATAGTAAAAGCAAATACTACGTCATTCAAATTACTTGACATTTGAACCCCATCAGAAACGGTAGTAATAGAAAAACCAACTGCATACTTTTTGGTTGGATCAAGCGCATTTGTATTCAACTGAAGTACAAATGGATCACTGATAACCTGTCCCACCTTAAAGTTGGTTGTTAAACTTACAATCTTATAAGCGGATGCAGGAAGCACTTCAAGGGTTGGGTCTACAGAAGCTACCAAACCAACGTTAACAGCTACGGTTACCGTTAATGCGCTTTCAGCAGGCTTTTCATAATCGTAAGAGAAGCTGAAAAGATTGAGATCCTGAAAACCAGGCTTGGCTTCCACACCTACAATATTTGGCCGGTTCGCTGCAAGCGGAATACTAATGAACTTTTTACCGGTTGTACGTCCGGTGATCGTACCATATTCGCCATCCTCATAGCCCTGATCTTTCAGGCAGGCGGTAAAGGATACCACCACCGCTAGTAAGGCTACACTCCAGCATTTGGTTATATAAGCTTTATTCATATTAATAATTTTTTTATTATTTTAAAAACAGATTATTTATGCCAGAATACCTTAGATGTGAACTGACTGATTGACCCCTGAGCTTCTACGTTTTCGCTATTGAAGTTATATTCGGCCTGTGGGTACAAGAGGCGAATAGGAACAGGATTTGATCCACGCTCAGGAGCTACAGACAAAGGAGGAGCAACAACCTTCAAGCGACGGATATCTACCCAGGTCTCGTTAGGCTGAATACCATTGAGGGCAAAGTACTTCTGCCAGGCCATTACAGCCAGTTTCTGATCCACCGATCCTGCATCAGGCCAGGCAACACGTGCATTAATCCCAGCTAAATAAGTATCTGCTTCTACGGTTGCGTCAGGTACTCCCAGTGAAACAAAAGAGCGTCTTACTGAATTTTGATACATCGCTTTGGCATCTCCGGGCAACCATCCCCGAATCATCGCTTCTGTTTGCAGGAACATTGCTTCTACACCGGTCATCACCCACATTGGAGATTCCACCGTTGGCATCAAACCATAACCAGGACCCGAAGTCCGGCTGCTGTTGAGATCATCTTCCGGATTCTGACCATAGGTAGTACCCCTGAATTGACCTGGCAGATTAGCTGCTTCGCGGTAAAAACGCTTGTAACGCTCATCAAGCAGGCTCTTCATCAGATCAAGTGCAAACAGGTTGGCCCGGTTGTAGGTGTCAGCCTCGTTGCCATTCTGAGCAAAAAGGTGCGTTCTGTAATAAGGATTTCCCTGATCAGCAGCATACTTTGGCTGTACAGAAGCACTGATACCATTACCCAGAAAACCGGAACCTTCAGCTGTGATTTTAGAAATCTCAGCAGCAACATTGAAAGTAGTGGTAGCAGAACAATGGATCAGCAAACGCAGTTTCAGCGTATTTGCAAATTTCAACCAATTGGTTTTGTTTCCATTAAACATAATGTCAACTGTACCAATCTTAGGATCCTGTGCTGCAGCCTTTAACAGAGCAATTGCTGCATCCAATTCACCAAATAAAGCTTTGTACACGTCTTCTCCGTTATCATATTTAGGACGGATGTATTCAGACAGATTCCAGGCTTCAGAATAAGGAATATTACCGTACATATCTACCAGAATAGCCATCTCATGCGCCTGCATGATCTTTGCAATACCCTGATAAAATTTCCAGTCGAGCGCCTCGGCATTTTTCTCCATGGCTTTGTACTGATTCACCGTATAGTAAACACCATTCCAAATACCGTTAAAAGAACTGTTGGTAATGTTGTAACTCATTTCTACGGTTGATCGGCTGAAGGAACCGGAAGCACTCCAGTATCCCAACCAACGGTTCAAAAAGGCGTAGTTGCCTGAATTACGTGCAGCTGATGCTGTCAACTGTGCTGCAATTGCCAGATCAGGCGTAATGTTGGCTTCTACAGGTTGATTGGGATTATCGTTGATATCAAAGAAATCCTTTTTGCAACCTGTTGCTGTCAACACAAGCGCAACGGCATATATAATTAGGTTCTGTTTTTTCATTGAATTTGTTTTTTTAAATACAAAATATGTTTGCAGAGATGCTTAAAATCCCAGCACTACGTTAAATCCGTAAAGTCTGTTCGGAGGTAACTGATTGGTATTGTTTACACCTGCAAAGTTGCCGGTTGTGTTGGCAAACTCAGGGTCAGTCCACTGATTGGATTCAGGCAGGAAAGTAAACATATTACGGGCAGTTAATGCGATAGTTGCATTTTTAACTACACGAGTTTTGCGCAACAGTACATCCGGCAAACGGTAAGAAAGCACGATTTCACGAATTTTCCAGGCAGAAGCACTTGTGAGATAGTTTGAGTTAATACCGCGGTTATTTGCAGTAGCCTCATAAAATCCATATCCACCATTAGCAGTCAAAACACTGGTATTTTCTACAAACTTTGTTCCATCAAAATAAACGGAATTAGGTACAATAAAACGCTGACGACCATTAGAACCACTACGCGCAGAAGAACCGGTAAAGTCCATATCTGGTCCAATACCATGGTAAACCTGATGTCCACCCCGATAATCTGCTGTAACGGCAAGGTTCAAACCCTTCCAGGAAACATTGGGGTTTATACCAATGATATGCTTAGGCAGGGTACGACCAAACAACTTGATATTGGGATCCAAAGAAGGATATCCGTTGGTAGCATTTACAATGATACGTCCCTGATCATCCCGCAGATAATCCGTCAATTTAAACATAAAGGCAGGATACCCCACGATCGCATAGTTGGCATTACCACCGGTAATTTCATCCAGTCCACGGTAAACAGAATTTACCTTGCTATCCTGTAATGCATAGTTTATTTTAAGATCAATATTCACCTGACCAATTTTTACCAAAGGAGTCAAACGAAGATCAAATTCCAATCCCTTGTTATCAAAATCAGCAGCATTTACGGTTGCTCTTGAAAAACCAGTGGCTTGAGAAGTATTTACATCCAATACCTGATTGGTATTGTTCTGGAAATAGGCAGTAAATTCAAAATTGATCCGATTACGAAGCAAGTTAATTTCTATACCAGCTTCTTTTGAATTTACAAATTCAGGCAACAATTGCGGGTCTGTAACCGTGTTAGGTCCTGTAAAGCCGGGTAATGAACCATACGGGAAACCGCCTGCAACACTATAAGCAGGTTGCAATTCATATGCACCAAGGTTTACGTTACCGGATTTGCTTACAGAGGCACGTACTTTCAGATAAGAAATTACATTGCTCTTGATAGCAGGAAACGCATCACTCAACACCACAGAAGCACTACCACCTGGATAAAAGAAACTCCGGTTGTTGGAAGGAAGCCGGGAATCCCAATCATTACGACCAGTAAATTCAAGAAAAGCCCAGTTTTTATATCCAACGGTAACTTTTCCAAAAACACCCATTAAGCGGGTTTTAGAATTACCTTCAGAAACACCGGGTAAGCCGGTTCTGTTGGCAACATTGAACAAGGTAGGGATAATCAGGTTGCTACCGGAAATACCGATGCTTTTTGAAGTTACCTGACGGAAGGACTGACCCACCAATCCATCTAAAGAAAACACACCAAATTCTTTGTTTGCATTTAAAAACAAATCTGAAGTAATCCGGCTGCTGTTAGCGGAACCATCAGATACACTTGCAAAAATATCATTGGATGCATTGTTCTTCTGAGTCACTGTTTTAGCATACTGAGAAAAGGTGAAAGCCTCAGCAGTATTCTTGTAAGAAGAGTTGGAAAGCGTATTGCTTGCGCGATAAACTACATTCATCCAATTGGTGATTTTCATGCTCAACTCTAACTGTGCAAAGAAGTCTTCAGAATTACCGGTGCTGCGGGCACGATCCTTAATGAAATAAGGATTCTGATAGTACTCATTGAAATAATGATTGGGGCTTGCAGCCTCATCTGTACGCCAGTTTTTGTATTTAGCCAAATCTATATGACCGGCAGTATTAAACACTTCCCAATAAGGAGAGTTGGAAGCTACTTCATATTGACCACGGGTATAGCTTACATTGTAGTTGGCTTTAAAACGACCATACTCCTTACCGCCATTAAAGCGGAAAGTCGTTCTGCGATTTTTATCACCTCCCAAAGTTCCTTTGATGTTGGCATCCTGAGCACTCAGGTAAAAGTCTTTTGCAGAAAAAGAAACGTCATTCTGAATGGTAGTACCGGTTTCAAAAAAGTTTAAACGTCCTTTCTTTTTGTAGCTGTAGGTTTCCATCTGCGGAATATTTCCCGGCAAAGGTTTACCGATCTCACGCATTTGACCATCATAAGCATCGCCATACTGCTGATTTTCATAAGGGGTATAAACCCCTACCCCATTGGCATCAACAGAACTTCCTGCTCCGAATTGTGTTTGAAATTTTGGAAGAAATAAAACAGACTCAAACTGAGTAGAATTGCTCACGGTAACTACCGGAGCTCCGGTTTTAGAACCTCTTTTAGTTTTTACAAAGATCACCCCGTTTACACCATCAGGTCCATACAATGAGGCGGCAGAAGCACCTTTAAGAATGGTAATATCTTCCACGTCGTTTGGGTTCAGGTTGTTCAACTGACCCAAAGCAATGGGAGAACCATCGAGTACCAAAAGGGGTTGGTTGTTACCGGTCAGGGAACGAATACCACGCAAAGTAATCCGCGTATCGGCAAATACACCATTGTTAACAGTAGCAATGTTCAAACCGGAAACTTTACCGGTCAAACCATTCTGTACGTTCACCGGTGTTGCCTGGGTAATTTCCTTGTTGTCAATTCTTGCAACGGAATAACCTAATTCTCTGGGTTGTTTTTTCACACCCAAGGCAGTACTTACAACCACTTCAGCCAACTCATTAGCAGATGTGGTAATTACGATGGTGAGGAAATCGGCTCCTGCAGCCACCGTGTTGGAATTGTAACCGGTAGCAGAAGCGGTCACTTTTCCGTTTGGTTTAATACTAATACTGAAGTTTCCGTTTTCGTCAGCATTTGTTGCATTTTTAGTGCCGGCCTCTGTAATTGTGGCAAAGGCGATTGGATCACCTTTTTCATTTTTTACAGTGCCCTTCACTGTGCGATTTTGTGCCATGGCGCTAAATACAACGCACAATAGCATCGCAAAAACTGTTGCAAGTTTTCTCATTGCAGTCTTTGGTTAAATGGTTAAAAAATAAATTCAGAAAGTTATAAAAGAGAAAAAAGGGCTGTTATAAAATGTGAAAAACCCGAAGAAAATATGTGAATGGTGTGTAAGGAAAAATGAATAATGATCACTTTCCGTGATTTTGTATGTGTTTCTCTTGCTACAAATATGCACTAAATTTCAATCTCTTTAACATTTTGTTTAAAAAAAATTCAACTTTTATTAACAAAAATTTTTTGATTATAAGTTTCATTGATTAAATAATCTACTGAGCGATAATCTTGTTTTGAATAATTGTTCTTTTTTTTTAAAAAAAATAAACAAGCATGTAGGATACTAAAGAGGCATCAAATTTTGCCTAACTTTATCCGTTTCATATTTATGAATAACTCTTATAAAAATAAATGACATTGAGAATAGCTATCTTAGATCTGTACGAAGGTTTTGCCAATCAGGGCATGCGATGTATCAGAGAAATAATAGAAGAGTTTTCTTCGGTTCAGGGAATAAAAATTCATTATGATGAATTTGATGTTCGTTTAAAAAATCAGGTCCCTGACCTGAATTATGACGCCTATATAAGTACTGGTGGCCCGGGGAGTCCATTGGACTCTGAGGGAAGTGACTGGGAAAAGGCCTATTTCTCCTGGTTTACTCAACTCGAAACCTGGAACAGGAACCCCGAAAACAAGGTTAAAAAACCCGCCTTCTTTATTTGCCATAGTTTTCAATTAGTATGTCGCCACTATGGCCTTGCTCAGGTAGCAAAAAGAAAATCGACTTCATTTGGTGTATTTCCGGTTCATGCGATTCCTGGAGGTGACAGGGAACTCGTATTTAAAGGCTTGAAAAATCCGTTTTATGCAGTAGACAGCCGCGATTATCAGGTAGTACAACCGAATCATAGCCGGCTTCGCGAATTGGGAGCAAAAATTCTGTGTATTGAGAAGGATCGCCCACATGTTCCCCTTGAAAGAGCCATTATGGCCATCCGCTTCAACCCGTGGATGGTAGGAACGCAATTTCATCCCGAAGCCGACGGAATTGGCATGAGTATGTATTTACAGTCTGATGAAAAAAAACAAACGGTGATTGATGCACATGGTTTAGAGAAATGGCAGGACATGATTAAACATTTGAATGATCCGGACAAGATCATGTTCACTCAAAAACAGATTTTGCCTAATTTTTTGTTACAGGCTTGTGAAGTTCAGGAGCTTGCGCCGGTTTAAGCAAAAAATCTTCCTCATTTTGATGGGGATGAGACTATTTTTGCACCTTGTTTTTACATTGAGACTATGAAATTAGCGTGGTGGAAGATTTTAAGCATTGTATTACTTATATATGCCTTTGTGGGTGGATTACTACTCCCTGCTCCTGCCCGGCCAATCGTCAATGAAAGCATTCGTAATTTGTATTACCATGTACCTATGTGGTTTGGGATGATGGTAATAATGACCGTTAGTGTGGTGAATGCTATCAAATACCTCAGAAACTCCAATCTTCAATACGATATTATTTCCGCCCAATATGGCAGAACCGGGGTTTTACTAGGCATTCTGGGATTGACCACCGGAGCAATATGGGCAAAATATACCTGGGGAGCTCCCTGGAGTAACGATATCAAACAAATACTTGCCGCTGTAGCTTTATTGATTTATGCGGCCTATTTTGTATTACGCAGCTCCCTGGATGATATTGACAAAAAAGCAAGAGTGAGTGCCGTGTATAATATTTTTGCCTACACCATGCTTTTCCCTACCCTGTTTATTATTCCAAGACTTTATGATAGCCTCCATCCCGGAGGTGAGGGAAACCCGGCCATCAGTCAACAGGATATTGATCCTGTAATGCGGATGGTATTCTGGCCTGCAGTTCTCGGTTGGACCCTGCTCTCCGTTTGGATTACTACGCTTTTTATACGGGTTCAGCGAATAAAAGATAAAAATATATTACATGCTTAAACAAGGGAAAATACTTTTAGTGGCGCTGTTTTGCATTTTTTTTATTCAGATACAGGCACAGGTGGTCAAACCCGTTGAAATGGCGGATACCATGAGAAGTAATGGAAAAATATATGTGGTAGTAGCTGTTATTCTTACCCTTTTTGCAGGATTGATTTTTTACCTGATCAACCTGGATAAGAAAATATCAAGGATCGAAAAAGACGTTGATTAAAGATTATGTTTCATTTCATTTTATTTTGTACTCTTGCTTGCTAAACGATTGCAATTACCAAACATTTTTTTATGTCTTCAGATCCAACGTACAGTTTTTTTGAGAGCGTAGGGGCCAGTTTTGATAAGGCCGCCGAATTTACAAAATGGGACAAAGGAGTTCTCACCCAAATCAAAGCCTGTAACTCCGTATACAGAATGCGTTTTCCGGTAAAAATGGATGATGGCCATATTGAAGTCATTGAGGCTTACCGGGTTCAGCATAGCCATCACAAAACGCCTTGTAAAGGGGGTATCCGTTTTGCGGCCGAAGTAAATCAGGATGAAGTAATGGCGCTTGCAGCACTTATGACCTATAAGTGTGCAATTGTGAATGTGCCTTTTGGTGGAGGCAAAGGAGGTATCAAAATCAATCCTGCAAAAAGGGTAAGAATAACAGCTACTACCACATATATTTTTCCATTACTTCTCATGGTATCCGCCA
>JBGSNV010000027.1:0-44485 GCA_041739485.1 Chitinophagaceae bacterium | reverse complement strand
GTTAGGCCTCAAAATTGCCGAAATCAACAGTAAGGCTTTTGGCGGCGCACCCAACAACTACCAATACCAAGGCGATTATAGCGAGCCAGCCTTTCGGCAGACAGGTTTGATGACAACTTAGCCTTGCAAGATTTTATGTTGCGCAGTTACGACCCGCAGATCGGCCGCTTTTTGCAGCATGATCCGTACAATCAGTTTGCGAGTGGTTATGTGGGGATGGTCTCTACGATGTAGAGACGGGCAATGTAGTTGATCCAACAGGTGGCGTAGGTATTGTTACAGGTAGTTTTTCATTGAGTGGTTTTATTACTGAAATGGGTGGTGTATTCGTAAAACCAACATTAGGACAAAAAATTGCCAGTGCCGCCAGAAAGTTAAACAAGGTAGTAAAAGCATCAAAAACGCTTTCAACGGTTGCCTCCCTTTTAAGAGTTGCTGCAGACTTAGCGCCTGTTGTAGGGAGTGCCCTTGATATTTATGAAGGTATTCGGGATGGCGATATGGCACAGGTGGCTATGGGAGCAGGTGGCTTGATTGCAGATGGGCTAACCTTAGGCACTGCATCTGTATTTAAGGGAGCCATTAAAAATGGGGTAAAGGCAGTTATTAAAGGGGGAAGCAAAAAGGTAGTAAAAGAAGGTGGTGAAGGCCTGACCAAAAAAATTGCCCGAAAAATACCTTGTGGTTGTTTTATAGCCGGAACGCTTATTTTTACCGATGTTGGTGCCAAACCGATTGAGCAAATAAAACTGGGCGATATTGTATGGGCCTATAATGATACCACGGGGCAATACGGGCAAAAAAAGGTCATCCATCTTTTTCAGTTTGAGCGGGACAGCGTTTACCATATCGCAATAGGAAAAGAAACCATTAAAGCCACTGCCGACCATCCATTTTACATTGGTGGCCGCTGGCTTCGGGTAGCCGAACTAAAAGTTGGCGATTCTGTAAAGCTCTTTGATGGCAGCAACCTGGTTATTGAACAAATCACTGTTGTACCCGGTCGTACTACGGTCTATAACTTTGAGGTTGAAGATTACCATACCTATTATGTAGGAGACACGAAGGTGTTGGTGCATAATAGTGGGCCGTGTCCAAATGAGATAAGGGATCTAAGAAAATATGGGCAAGCAAAGGATTTAAAAGGAAAAGAAGGGGTGTATGAGCATTTCTATAAAGATGCAGATGGGAATATCAAGAGTTATACTGGTCAAACTAAAGATTTGGGAGGCTCAAGACCCAAAACAAGCTTGAGGGAAAGATCTGATATGGCAACACCAGAAGGATATAATTATTCGCACAGCAGACTTACAACTTTGGAGGGAAGTGGTTTTGGTAGCTTAAATGATTTGGAAAGGGCTACTTTAAAAACAAATGGAGGAACAATAAAACAAGGTGGTAAAACATATAATATTAACAATGTTGCTGGAAACTAATAATTTACATCTGAAAACGGAAAAGGACCCTGATACAAATCTGATATTTGCATATTTACAATCGAAAAATTTAGATTGGTGTCTTTACCAAATGCATAATCAAAAAATAGATTGTATTATACTAAACTCTGTTTTTGGTTGGGAAGAAAATACACCAATGGATTTCTTAAATAGAAATTCTTGGATAAAAGGTATTAGAATAATAAATGATTTTTGCGACATTAGCCCTATTAATAATTTAAAAAATTTGGAATATTTTGGAGGATCGGGGAAATTTAAAGGCGAATTAGATTTTTCAAACTTACAATTATTGCATTTTTTAGCATTTAAATGGGATGATAAATTATATAATAACTTCAATTCCTTGCAAAAATTGAAAGAAATCAGAATTACAAATTTGCCTTATAAGGACTTAACAAATTTCGATCATTTGTTTGAAAAAGTTAAAAGGCTTTACCTAATTGATGCTAGAAAATTACAAACCCTTGAGGGCTTAGAGAAATTGCCATTTCTTTCAAAATTAGATATTTATAATATTCCTAATTTGATAGATATTACACCTTTAAATTTAATTAGTAATACCCTTCAGAATTTAAATATCTGGAATTGTAAAAGAATAACAGATTACAGTGTAATCGAAAAGCTGATAAATTTAGAGACATTTGTAATACAAAAGAGCGCACCTATTCATAGTGTTCAAATGCTAAAAGAGCTTGAAAAGCTATGGTATGTATCTATAAATACAGAAATATTGGATGGTAATGTAGAATATTTGAAAGAGAAGAATTTTAAATTCAAGAAAATGAAAAAATATAATCAATAAATAAATACCGATTTTAGTCTAAGCCACTGCCGACCATCCGTTTTACATCGGTGGCCGCTGGCTTCGGGTAGCCGAACTAAAAGTAGGCGATCCTGTAAAGCTCTTGGATGGCAACAACCTGGTTATTAAACAAATAACTTTGGTACCCGGCCGCACAAAGGTCTATAATTTTGAGGTTGAAAATTACCATACCTACTATGTAGGGAACAGGAAGGTGTTGGTGCATAACAGTGGGCCGTGTAATAATGTACTTCCTCCTAAAAAAGTTTTTCAGGAAGGAGACACTACCTGATTTAGGAGATAAACACTTTTTCAACTATAAATCTGCCATTCGAGGTACGAAAACCCGCCTTATGGGTAGCTGCTGTTGTTCCTTCATTTTTTACGTGGTTAATGGATTTATTTGTATTTGTCCTCCCACAGCTTTCAATACTTTCATTATTGTTGAAAACTGTGGCTTGGATCCCTCAGACAATGCCTTGTACAAACTCGGTCTGCTCATTCCGGTTTCTTCTGCTATTTTGGTCATGCCAATAGCCTTTGCAATGTGTCCGATAGCAGTAACAATGTCCCCATCATCTCCTTCTTCCAAAACCGCATTAAGATATTCAGCAATCATTTTGTTACTGTCCAAATAATCTGCAATATCAAATTTTGATGTTTCCATTTTTTACTTTTTTAATTTTTTCCAAATGTCTTTTGCTTTTCAATGTCCTTTTGTTGAGTTGATTTATCACCTCCAATAAGCAGGATAATAATTTTCCTATCCATTTCTTTGAAATAAACCCTGTAACCTTTTGAGAAATTAATTTTCAATTCTCTGATCCCATCTCCTACAGGTTCACAAATTCCAAAGTGCTCTTCTTTTTCTAATTTTTGAAGTCGAACTAAAATGATTGCTTTAGCTCTAAAGTCATTAAGTTTCTTAAGCCACTTATCAAATTCTGTCGTCTTTTCAATAAAGTACATTTTTTAAACTGTATTCATTAGGATACAAAAATATGTATAATTTTTCAATACCGGAATTTCAGTCTTAAGTTACTTGTTCTAGCAAAATGACGCCAACTCAATTTTCACGAAGCAGGCAATGGAGGGCAAATACAATACGACCTGAATGGTAATATAAAAAGCCTCATCCGGCATAGGTATCAAATTGGCAATACGGCTATAGTACAGGCACATAACCTGCAATACGAATACTTTAATTTCAGCAATAAACTAAAAAAAGTAACCGACTTAACAGGTAACCCCGGCAATGGTACGGCAGGCGATTCTAAAGATGGAACCAATGGCAGTGCAGATGATTATGTGTACGATGCCAATGGCAATCTGGTGGCGGATTTGAATAAAGAAATTAAAAATTTATCCGGTTCTGCGGGCATACGATACAATCATCTTGATAAGCCGGAAGAAATTAAAATAGAAGGAAAAAGTACTATAAAAATAACCTACGATGCAGATGGATCAAAATTAAATCGCGGGTTTTTAAGCGCCACGGGTCGAGGTACCAAAGTAACCTGATATATGGGTGCCTTTCAGGACGAAGAAGTGGTGGGCGGCAGCAACCCTCAGGCATTTTCCCTCAGCTTCATCCCCTTAAGCGAAGACCGCATTCGCCCTATTACGGCCCAAAACACCTCAAATGGCTACGATGCCTTATTTAAGGATGCTGCCTTTACCTTGCCGGGTGGCAAAAAGGCAGCGATAGACTATTATATTACCGACTATAGGAGCGATGTACGGATGCCTGCCCAACCATGTGGGGATATCACCCCGAACTCTAGCAAGCTGTGGAAGCCTAAACAAGATACCTGCAAAATAAATGGAATCCATTCATTTAGCCAATCAAACAGTTCTGTAAGAAATACATGGCAAACCTTTAAGGTTTTAAAAACCTTATAGGTTTTGTTTATGAAAACTCATATCCAATATCGGTTCTGAAAAACCGTCCTTCGAAAGCCACTTTATCGGCCGATAAAGTGGCTTTTTTGGCGGCTTCCTGTATGGTATCGGCAAGCGCAGTAACCGAAATCACCCGACCTCCGTTTGTAAGCATTGCACCTGTATCGGTTAATTTGGTACCCGCTTGAAAAATAGTCACATCTTCCGGAAGATCCTGTGCATCCGGCAACTGAATCTCCTTCCCCTTGGAATAATCTCCCGGATAGCCGCCACTCACCAACATCACAGTTGCCGCTGCCCGTTCGTCAATTTCCACCTTAACTGTACCCAATGATCCCTTAATTAATTCAATAAACAAATGAACCAAATCACTCTTCAATCTTGGCATCACCACTTCGGTTTCCGGATCGCCCATCCGGCAATTATACTCGATCACAAAAGGCTCGCCACCCACATTGATTAGTCCAAAAAACACAAATCCTTTGTATACCAATCCTTCCTGATGCAATCCATTGATGGTTGGGGTTACAATACGGGTAATTACCTTTTGCATAAAGGCACCTTCTGCAAAAGGCACCGGGCTTACACAGCCCATACCCCCTGTATTCGGACCCTTATCGCCCTCACCAATACGTTTATAATCCTTGGCATGCCCGATGATCTGATAATCTTTGCCATCGGTAAGCGCAAATACACTCAATTCAATGCCATCCAAAAACTGCTCTACCACCACCCGGCTGCTTGCTTCGCCAAATTGGGCATCAAGGATCATATCAGCGAATACCTTCAGCGCCTCTTCATGTGTCTGACAAATCACCACCCCTTTTCCTGCGGCCAAACCATCGGCTTTCAGTACCACAGGCAGGCTGTGTTGGGCAATATAGGCCCTTCCGGTTTC
This sequence comes from Chitinophagaceae bacterium, assembly GCA_041739485.1. Classification (GTDB taxonomy): domain Bacteria; phylum Bacteroidota; class Bacteroidia; order Chitinophagales; family Chitinophagaceae; genus Phnomibacter. The sequence goes on along the minus strand of JBGSNV010000027.1, from coordinate 39,426 downwards.
GTAGTTGTCTTTGGTAAACTCTTCATAAGCAGCGGTGGGTATCTTATGCCGGGCCATAAATTTCTTACTGTAAGCCTTACTGCCTTCCAATTGAGCCGCTTTGGCAGAGGGTCCGATGACAGGAATACCTCTTGCCAGAAAATAGTCATACACCCCCTGCACCAACGGGTCTTCTGGTCCAACCACAATCAGATCAATTGATTGTTGTTTCACCAACGTTTCAAGTGCAATAAAATCAGTGACATTCACCGGAATATTTGTTCCATAATTTCCGGTACCTCCGTTACCCGGAGCAATAAATAGCTGAGAACAATGTGGACTCTGAGCTATTTTCCATGCAAGGGCATGTTCGCGACCGCCGGAACCGAGTAATAAAATGTTCATGTGTGTATCTTTTTAGTAGCCCAAAGTATCGGACTTTTTGAATGATCAACCTTAGCCCCAAAGACTTTTATCGGACCCATCCCGGGCATGCAGGATTATTTTCATACGCTGCAAACGCGGAATTACCTGACGTTTTCAGGAATTCCGGAATCCCTTCCTCGTACAAGGCTTTTGACTCCGGTTGCAAAAATGTCTAATAAATCGCGTACAAGACATAAAAAGTTTTAATTTTCCCCCTTTAACATTCTCTACAAATAAAATTAAACAACATGACAGAAGCGGTTGCCCAGCAGAATACCAAGCATCCAGCGGGTCTTTACTCCCTGTTTTTTACAGAAATGTGGGAAAGATTCAGCTATTACGGGATGCGGGCCTTATTGGTTTTATATCTGACCTCGACCGCGCTGAAAGGTGGTTTTGGCCTTGACCGGGCCAATGCGCTTGAGATTTATGCGATTTTTACCGGTCTTGTTTACCTCACTCCTATCTTGGGTGGTATTCTCGCCGATAAGCTGATTGGTCAAAGACAGTCTGTTTATATTGGGGGTATGCTGATGGCGTTGGGCAATTTTACCCTTGCGCTCAGTGCCGGCATTGCAGGAGCCGATTCAGTAGCCGATGGCCGTCAGGCAATGCTCAATCTTGGTTTGGGCTTGTTGATTGCAGGCAATGGCTTTTTTAAGCCCAATATTTCAACGATGGTGGGCGGTTTGTACGAGAAAAATGATATCCGTCGTGATAGCGGATTTACCTTGTTTTATATGGGTATCAATCTCGGAGCATTTTTAGCTCCGTTAATTGCCGGTTCTCTTGGCGAATTATATGGCTGGGAATATGGATTTACGGCATCGGGCATCGGAATGCTGCTAGGTCTTGTGATTTTTGCAAGTACTCAAAAGTATTTGTTAAATGTAGGCTTACCACCTTCTGCACCGGCCACACAAACAAGATTGTTACCCAAAGATTATATCAGTATTGCCTTATGGACCGTGGGTGTAGCTGCGTTGGTTTATGGGATGCTTACCATATTTATTACTATGAGCGACAGCACATATGGCATCGTAACCAATACCATCTTTATATTAGGTGCTCTATTTGTAGTATATATGATTTTTACCAATACAACCGGCGGAGACGAATGGAGCCGGGTTTGGGTAATTGTTGTCTTATCCATTTTCAATGTGTTGTTTTGGGCAGGCTTTGAACAGGCCGGCGGTACCTTTAACCTTTTTGCCGAAGAAAATACCAATCGTGCCATTGGATCTTCTACCATTCCTACTACCTGGTTCCAATCCATCAATGCCTTTGCCATCTTTACCCTGGCTCCGGTTTTTGCTGCACTTTGGATCTATTTAAATAAAAGAAAAGCCAACCCGAATATTCCGGTGAAATTTGGTTTTGGTCTGATCCTGCTCGGGCTTGGATTTATTGTTATGTATTTTGCCAGTCAAAAATCAATGGGTGGCATACTGGTAAGCCCGCTTTGGCTGGTTGCTGTTTATGTTTTACATACGGTTGGAGAACTTTTCCTCTCCCCTATTGGATTGAGTATGATCACCAAATTATCTCCTCCAAAAATCGTATCACTGATGATGGGATTGTGGTTCTGCAGCATTGCTTTGGCCAACTATATGGCAGGTATACTCGAAAGTATTTTGCATAAATTCGAATTGAATCTTTTCCTTTTCCTTGTAATTACGAGTCTTGTAGGTGGCGTTTTGATGTTGATCATTTCTCCGATTCTTAAAAAGATGATGCGGGGTGTAAGTTAATCGCTTCGGGTACTTCATTGGAAAAGCAGCATCTGAAAAGGTGCTGCTTTTTTATTTCCACAATACAAAGGCTCTTGCAAGCAAAGGCATTCCTAAAACTGGCAAAAAGAACCAGGGCCAGGATGTTTGTACAGAAAGAGCAATACCGAGCACCATCAGAAATACCGGGTAAACCACCAACAGCATGGCAAGTAATACGCTGTCATAATGTACTTCGTGCCGGGTAAGCCGGTGTACAATAGCTTGTAGCGGCAAATAAAGCGGCGCATGCAAAACAGCCCCTGTGAGCGCGGGAATGGCAAGCAGTGCTTTGTAAAACCCTGATGGCGATTTAGGATGATATGCCGTTTGATGCTCAAGATCAGAAAGGCTGTTTGCTGTTTTTTGATTGATCTGTTGCCAAACAACGGCCGGATCTTTATCAGCCAAATGAGCTACGGGTTCCAGGATATTGCCCAGCCTGATTTCAATATGCTTACCAAAGGCCGTAAAGGAAGAATACCGCAACCACACAGGAAGGATATGAACGGGCACCCCTTGACGCCAACAACTTTCTATTACTCTTGGAGCTCCTTTTTTCAAAGGCAGTTGTAAAGTGGTTTGATGTTCACAGAAACCTTCTACAAAAACCAGTAAAATCCCTGATTGCTTCAAAACGGATACGCTCATATCAAAGGTTTGCTGGTTAAGCGTAAGTTTATCTTTTCCATCGCGGATACGGTAGATGGGCAGCATATTAAACCGGCGGAGCAGCCTGCGTATCCATGCGGTTTTGAATATATCTCCCCGGGTAAGAAAATGTACCGGTTTTTCCATAAAGGCACCCAATAGAATCGCATCTAAGAAAGAGTTGGGATGATTAACCGCTAATACCAAGGGGCCGCTCTGTTGCAATTGTTCCTTGCCGGAAATATGGATACTCTTTGTAAACAAGGGTAAACCCAACCGCACCCACACCTTTAGTAACTGGTAAATCATCCTGTGAAAATAGGGGAGTCCGGGTATACCTTAAAAAAATTATCCCGGAGAAGATACCTGCCACCCGGAAAGCCGGATTCTAATAATTCGCATAGAAAAAGCGGTTCTTACAAACATTTGATAGGAGAATGAAAGAAGTACTTTACATTGTAGTTATAAAAATATACAAGTGTCCGCTCCGCCGCAACTTAAGCGATCTTTAAGTCTTTTACAGGCTTCCGCCATCAATATGATTGATATGGTGGGAATTGGTCCATTTGTAACCTTACCCGTAGTCATTAGCTATGTAAAAGGTCCCGGGTTTTTATGGGCCTGGGTGGTTGGTGCGGTTTTAAGTATTGTGGACGCTATGGTATGGAGCGAACTGGGAGCCGCTTATCCCCGCGCAGGAGGGAGTTATCACTTTTTAAAGGAAGCCTATGGGAAAGATAAAGGTGGTAAACTGATGTCTTTTCTTTTTGTGTGGCAAACCTGTATACAGGCTCCTCTTGTTATTGCATCCGCTGCCATAGGATTTGCGCATTATTTCGGATACCTCGTTCCTCTCAATCCACTGCAAACCAAGGCGGTATCCGGTGCTATGGTGATATTGGTGATTGTACTCCTTTATCGAAAAACTGATGAAATAGGAAAACTCAGTGTAATGCTTTGGATCGGCGTGTTGGTGACGATGGCCTGGATTATCGGCGGAGGCTTTTTACACGGAAATATGGCAGCCCCCATACTTGCAATGAATGATGGAGCGGCTGGATTCAATACGGGCTTTTTTACCGTACTCGGTTTTGCTTCGGTAAAAACCGTTTACAGTTATCTGGGCTATTATAATGTATGTAATCTTGGTTCTGAAATGCTTCAACCTGAAAAGAATATTCCTAAAAGCATGTTCATTTCCATCATCTGTATCAGTGCTCTGTATCTTGGCATGAACATCAGCATCACGAGTGTTATTCCCTGGCAGGAAGCGATGGGTAATTCCTTTGTAGTCAGTACTTATTTTGAGCAAATAAGTGGTCCCGTGGCTGCCATGGTCGGTACAGGACTAATTTTATGGGTTGCTTTTGCATCCGTATTCAGTGCAACCCTTGGCTATAGCAGGGTGCCCTATGCCGCTGCTGTGGATGGCAGCTTTTTTAAAGTATTTGCGAAGCTGCATCCCACAAGGGAATTTCCACATATCTCCCTGCTTACGCTTGGAGCGATTGCCTTTTGTTTCAGCCTGCTTTTCAGAATTGAAGAAGTCATCAGTGCCATATTGGCCATGCGCATCATGATCCAGTTTATTGGGCAGGCGGTTGGGGTAGTGCTTTTACGCATCCGTAACAAAGACCGGGTACTTCCTTTTAAAATGCCTTTTTATCCGGTAACCGTAATGGTGGCCATTGGTATTTGGCTATATATTTTTATCAGTACCGGCAAGTGGTTTATGCTAGGCGGCTTGACAGTAAGCGCGCTTGGAGTAATGGCCTATTTTATTAAACAACAATTTGATAAACGCAGTATTCAGGCAGGATAATCTAATGGAGGCCAGAATATTAAGGCTCTTCTACCCTTTCAGTAAGATCTGAATTCAATGCCAAGCCAAACCTTTTGCCGAAAAAACTTATATTTTTTCTACATACCAATTGTTTCAGTTTGAGTGAATCCAGAATCTCTCCTTTACTCGTTTTCAAATACACTACCCATAATAAAAAGTCTGCTTGCTATACCCTCTGTGGATTCATTTATCGGAAAGTGACCTCAAAAAGAGGGTTCCCTTAAAAGGGCATAAAAGAGATTTCTATTTCATTTTTAAAATTTTCATGCTTAATTTTAGCACATGCCAAAAGAAACACTTAAATATTCAAAGGATGATATTACTGTAATATGGAAACCCAAAATTTGCATTCACAGTAAAATGTGCTGGCAGGGTTTACGTGAGGTATTTGATCCGCTCAAACGACCCTGGGTAAATATGGATGGGGCATCGGCAGAAGCCATTATAGATCAGGTTTCCAAATGCCCGAGTGGAGCCTTGAGTATTGAAAAAAATGGAGAAAAAATGGAAACAGCTTCAAAAATACCGGCGATGAAGATTCAGATTACAGGCGGAGGTCCTTTGATTATTAAGGAGTCGTGTATACTTGTTCATGAAGATGGAAGAGAGGAAATAAAGTCCGGAACTACTGCTTTATGTCGTTGTGGAGCTTCTTCCAATAAACCGTTTTGTGATGGCAGTCATAATAAAGCAAAAGCATCCCAATAGCGTTTATCCGGGCAGGGAACCCTTTAAAAAATAACTGCAGATAAAAAGAATAACTATAAAGATGATCCCAAACATGGTCACCATCTTTCCAATTCTTGTTTTGTCTTCATTGGCTTGTTGCATGCCAAAATACCAGCTTCTGATACCAATAATTAGAAAAATCATAGCGGGCAACACCAAAAAAGAAAGCAACGTGTACAAGGCATTCACTTCATTCGTTTCCCGCATCTTATTCAGCCCCCGGCTTTTTTAGTTTGTGTAAATCCTTCTTTCATCAACAACTGTACCACTTTGTCGCGATGATCGCCTTGTATCAGAATTTCTCCATCTTTTACTGAGCCGCCGGTTCCACAGGCCTGTTTTAATTGCTTGCCCATGATTTCCAGATCTTCCGGTTTTCCCATATATCCCTGTACCACAGTAACCGCCTTGCCACCCCGATGTTTGGTTTCTATCCAAACCCTGAGTTTTTGTTTAGAAGCCTCTGTTGTTTCAGGCTCTGTCTCTTCCTCATAATTCAGTTTCGTATTCGGGTCGGTACTGTAAACCAACCCACCCAAATCTTTGAAACTTGATATTTTTTTCTTGTTCATGGTTTCAACACTTTACGAATAAAACAATCGATGTATATCCTTGAGGCAACTATATCTGCAACAGGATTCTCTAAATAAAGTTTAAGGGACCTTCTAATCCAACAGGGCTTTCAAACTCAAATCAAGGCTTCTTGCCTGATGAATCAGCCCACCTACGCTTACATAATCTACCCCGGTGGCTGCGTAAGACACTACCGTCTCAAGATTGATGCCGCCGCTTGCCTCAGTCTCGCAGCGGCCATCGAGTATTTTGAGCGCCTGCATAATTTGATCCGGCGTAAAATTATCCAGCATAATCCGATCTGCCTTTCCGGTATCTGCCGCCATTCGAACATCCTTCAATGTTCGGGTTTCCACCTCAATCTTTAAACCCGGTTTTTGGTTTTGTACATAATCCCAGGCTTTTTCAATGGCTTTTACAATCCCTCCGCAATAATCAATATGGTTATCCTTCAGCATGATCATATCGTATAAACCAAACCGGTGATTAACGGCACCCCCTATTTTAACGGCTTCTTTTTCGAGGAGTCGAAAATTTGGAGTGGTCTTTCGGGTATCCAGCAATTGCGTATGATATCCTTCAATCTTTTCAGTATAGGTGCGGGTTAAAGTGGCTATACCACTCATCCGTTGCATGGTATTTAAGACCAACCGCTCAGCTTTCAGGAGGGTATGTACGGAGGCTTCTACCTCGAAAGCCGTTTCACCGGGTTGCATGGCTTCTCCGTCCCTTTTATGGATAAATAGTTTAGCTCCCGGTTCTATGATTTCAAATATTTGCCTCGCCACCTCAACACCGGCAAGCACGCCGGCCTCTTTAATTTTTAAAATACCCCTGCCATATTGCGTAACCGGAATGCAACAAAGTGTACTGTGATCACCGTCGCCTACATCTTCCTGTAAGGCATCAGTAACGAGTTTTAAGAGTTTCTCCTGAAATAGTTGGTTTTCCATATATGCATTTCTAATCAACGGTAAAAGTAGGATGGTTTTTTAAAACCCCTGCAATGAAATCGGGAAAGAAAGCCTCACCCCATTCCCCTCCGCGAAAGGACCTCCCCCCTTCCCCTCTCCCTATCGGGCAGAGGGGTGCCCCTCCGCGAAAGGTTGATGAATGGCAGGCATTTCTTTGGAAGTTGAAACGGCATTCCGATCCCTAAAGCTCGGAACTATCGGAAGTGAAATGGCAAATAGCCCCTGCTCTTCTATCGCAACGTCCCCTTCGTGCCTCTGGGAGAGGTCGATCGAATAGGTAATAGGATCTGTAATCCGAGCCACGTAGTGGTGACATTTCAGTAGATAAAGCAATAGGAAACGTCGGCATCAGAGCCACGTAGTGGTGGCATCTTAGTAAAAGGTGTAAGGGTTATGTAGTAACCCAAGCAACGTAGTGGTGACATCTTAGTAGCAAAATCGAAAAGGAAAGACATCATCCGACCTACGTAATGGTGACATCTTAGTAAAACGAAAAAAGGAATTGGGGATTGGGATTAATACTGAAACAGCCCCTCAGTGCCTCCGGGAGACCTTGCACGAAGGGGATATATCAATATTAAATTGGCAATCAAAAATATAAATTCTTACAGGGTTGCCACTAGATTCAGATTCAATTCAAAATCATCATAAATGGCCTTATCACCCAGATTTTCAAAGAAATTGGTAGAACGGTAACGGATATCAAATTGGGTACGATCTACAGTAATGGTTGCAACTGCTTTCAGTGTATTTCCTGAAACACTGATATCGGCCGGAAAAGAAATAGCCTTGGTGATTCCTTTAATGGTAAGGTTACCATCAACAGTATAGGTATTTCCGCTTTTCTGATTTACAGAAGTTAAAACAAACTTAGCCGTTGGGTATTTGCTGATACCAAAAAAATCGTCGCTTTGCAGATGTCCCAATAATTTTTTATTCGAACCGGCATCTTTAATGTCTTCCACAGTCATCGTGGTCATATCGATATCGAAAGTGCCGCTTGTTACTTTGGCTCCGTCAAGGGTAATCTGACCTGCAGACACCCCAACAAAACCATCATGCGAACCGGTTACTTTTTTGGCTTTCCATTGAATGGTTGTACTTTTCACATCTACTTTCAGGGTTTTTGGCGGTGCCATAAACGCAGAGGTCAGCGCAAACAGAAGGGCACTTCCTGAAAGCACATAAGCAGTCATCTTTTTCATAATTCAAAAATTTTATAATACAAATAGAAGCACTTTTAACATAAATAAATCTAAAGGGTTCGTTAATGTAGATATTTGTGGAACCTTATTCGTAAAATTAGCAGCCTATAGTTAACTTGCATTCATGAGTAAAAAAGCAATGCTGGTCATTATGGATGGCTGGGGATTAGGACAAATCCCGAAATCGGATGCCATTGCGGCGGCTGATACCCCCTTTGTAGACAGCCTCTATGGCAAATATCCGCACACCACACTTACCACCTGTGGTGAGGTAGTAGGCTTGCCCGAAGGACAAATGGGCAACAGCGAAGTAGGTCACCTGAATCTTGGCGCAGGCAGGATTGTTTATCAGGAATTACAGCGGATAAATGTGGCTATCCGGGACGGCAGCTTTCAGCAAAACCCCGCCATATTAGCAAGTATTGCCTACGCCAAAGAAAATAATAAACCCTTGCATCTGATAGGTCTTGTAAGCGACGGGGGTGTACATAGCCATATCAATCATATAAAAGCATTGGTAAGCCTTTGCAAGGATAAAGGATTGGAGCAGGTATTTATCCATGTTTTTACAGATGGCAGGGACACCGACCCTAAAAGCGGGCTTGGTTTTGTAATGGAATTACAGAATCATCTTGATTCTATTAATACCGGCAAAATAGCATCGGTAACCGGACGCTATTATGCGATGGATCGGGATAAAAGATGGGAACGCGTAAAAAAAGCCTGGGATGTTTTGGTAAAAGGCATTGGCACCGAAACTAACAATGTTTTAGAAGCCATCAAAAACTCTTATGAGCATGGGGTTACCGATGAATTCATTCTGCCCATTTCTGTGAGAGATGAATCAGGCAAACCGCTTGCTATTATTCAAGATAAGGACGCAGTGCTTTGCTTTAATTTTCGTACAGACCGCTGCCGGGAAATAACGGAAGTTCTTACCCAAACTGCACATCATGAACAGGACATGCATCCCTTAAAACTGCACTATACCACCATGACCGAGTACGACAAGTCATGGAACGAAGTGCATGTGGCTTTTGAAACCGATAACCTCGTTCATACCCTTGGGGAGATCATTGCCGGGAAAGGATTGAAGCAGATAAGGATTGCTGAAACAGAGAAATATCCGCATGTCACTTTCTTTTTCAGTGGAGGCCGCGAAGAGGCTTTTTATGGCGAAAAGCGGATGATCATTCCAAGCCCTAAGGTGGCTACCTATGACCTGCAACCTGAAATGAGCGCCCGGGAAATTACCGCTACCCTGTTACCGGAAATACAAAGTGGCGAGTATGCTTTTATCTGCCTGAATTTTGCCAATACCGATATGGTAGGGCATACCGGGGTTTGGGAGGCTGCTATCAAAGCTGCCGAAACAGTAGATGATTGTGTGCGGCAGGTAATCCAACAAGCGCTTTTACAGAACTATACCATTTTTCTGACAGCAGACCATGGTAACAGCGATTATCTTGTAAACGAAGATGGCAGCCCCAATACGGCGCATACTTTGAATCCGGTGCCACTTTTTGTGATCAGCAACGATTACAATGGTCCGGTACGGCCCGGAAAACTTGGGGATATTGCCCCGAGTATTTTGAAAGTGATGGGTATTGATGTTCCTGAAGAAATGACCGGACTTATCCTGATTGATTGATTTGAAATACTTTTTAAAAAGCAACAAAATGCCCTCTATGGAAAATACCAGCGAAAAACAAACAAGGCCAAAGCGCCGTCTTTTCAGGATCATCGGGATTGGATTGTTGCTGATTTTTGTAGTCATGCAATTTATTCAACCGGGAAAAAACAATCAGCATTTTGATATGACCAACGATATTGCTACGGTGGTATCGGTGCCCGACAGCGTGCATCAATTGCTTAAAACGGCTTGTTATGATTGCCATAGCAATCAAACCAATTACCCCTGGTATGCCAATATTCAACCTTTGGGTTGGTGGTTGAAGGATCATATTGAGGAAGGTAAAAGTCATTTAAACTTTCAGGACTTTGCTTTGGTAGAGCCAAGACCCGGAACGCCCTACAATACAAAAGCTTTGCGACAGGACCACAAACTCGAGGAAGTGAATGAACAGGTTGAAAACGGTGAAATGCCGCTGGAAAGTTATACATTGATACACCGCGAATCAAGGCTCACTCAGGAACAAAGAATCCTGTTGATAGACTGGACAAATGATGCCCGTAAAGAATTGATGACAAAAAATCAACAAGAGCCATCCAAGGAAGAATAGGTTTTTTTTGAAAGGATACAGCCAATAGCAGGGACAGCTCCTATAAATTTATCCCTGCTATTTTTCTATACCTTTACGCTTATTAACATGAAAAAGCGCCTTTTATACCGTCAACTACAAGCAACAGGCTTGGGCCTGCTGATGGCTTTGCCTATGTTGTCCCCGCTTTTTCATGCTATACGTATAAGTTCTCATCATTTTGAAATGTGGAGCCACGAAATAAAGGGAGAACTTCAAACCCTTGAAATAGATGCTTCCTCTATCCGTTGGAAAAAAGAAAACAAGGAGTTGCTTATTAACGGGAGATACTTTGACGTTAAGAAGATAACATATAGTAAAGATAAAGCGATCCTCACCGGTTTCTTTGATGAAAAAGAAGATCTTTTGGAGGCAGCTTTCAACGAAAATCAAACCCGGAAAGATCATCCTGTACATTCATTCCGGCACCTGATGTTATGGCTTTCACCCTGGTACCCGCCTGGCCTGCCTGCATTGCAGGAGCCAATCTTTTGGGTTACAGAAACTTCTCAACCTTTTTTCCGGCTAAAGCGCTTCCAGAGTTTTAATGATGGACCAATGACACCGCCTCCCCGATTTCTCTCTCTGATAGAATTCCTTTCATGAATCCACCTCTGTTCTTCCCTTTTTTTAATAATAGGAGAAGACAGACTGGCTGTGCTGTATACATCAACTGAGAAAAAAATGAAAAAAAAAACAGGGGCCGTTTTCCTTTGCCTTTGTACAGGCTTGTTTGGTTATAGCCAAAAAGATACGCTTACAGGGGAAGCTAAAGTAGTAATATCGGGCAACAAATGGGAGCAAAAGCAAAATGAAGTGCCCAACAAAATCATCAAAATAACTACCCGGGATATTGCATTGAACAACCCTCAAACGGCGGCAGATATGCTCAATCATACTGGTGCAATTTATATACAAAAAAGTCAATTGGCCGGCGGAAGCCCCATGATACGTGGATTTGCGACCAACCGGGTATTGATAGTAGTGGATGGAGTTCGGATGAATAACGCAATTTTCAGAAGTGGAAATCTTCAAAATATCATCAGTATTGATCCGCTTTCTCTTCAATCGGCAGAGGTCATTCTTGGACCCGGTAGTCTTATTTATGGCAGCGATGCCATAGGGGGTGTGATGGATTTTCATACCCTAACTCCTTCCTTTTCGGATAGTATGAATAAATCCGATAAAGTAAAATTTAAAGGCAATGCACTTGCCCGTTTTAGTACAGCCAACAGAGAACAATCTTTTCATGCAGATTTTCAGCTTGCTTCAAAAAAGTGGGCATGGGCAGCAAGCATCACCCATAGTGATTTCGGAGATCTGAAGATGGGTAAATATGGTGGGTATCCCTCCTACTTGCGTCCTGAGTATGTACAACGCATCAACAACAGAGACAGCGTTATACAAAATGAAGATCCACGCAGACAGGTCTCTTCGGGTTATGATCAACGCCAAATTATGCAAAAAGTCCGTTTTAAGCCTATGGAGGGAATCGAACTGCAATACGGTTTCTACTATTCCGGCACCGGCACTGCCCCCCGCTATGATCGCCTGATTGAATACCGTAACAATCAGCTTCGTTTTGCAGAATGGAATTACGGACCTATGCTTTGGCGGATGCATACCTTACAGGCTGCCCTCCTTAAATCAAACCGGTTTTATGAGGAATTAAAAATCACCGCAGCTTATCAGAACTATGAAGAAAGCCGAATTGATCGCCAACGCAACAACCTTAACCGACGCAACCAAACCGAAAATGTACGGGCGTGGTCACTCAACATAGATGCCTTCAAAACCCTTGGCAAGGGCTCCCTTTTTTATGGAGCAGAGTGGGTAGATAATCTGGTAAGAAGTCGTGGACAAATCACCAATATCAATACAGGAAATATAACGCCAACCCAGAGCCGTTACCCTGATGAAAGTACCTGGTCAAGCTTGGGACTGTATATGCTTTATAAAGTAAACCTCCTTCCACAGCTTACGATCAATACGGGATTGAGACTCAACCGTGGAACAGCCAAAGCCGCATTTGATCAGGAACTATTTCCGCTGCCTTATGAAAAGGCCGATGTAAATAGTACCGCGCTGACGCCATCAACGGGGTTGGTTTGGCGGCCGGGAGCAAGCTGGCAGATTCATGGCAATTTCAGTACGGGTTTCCGGATCCCCAATATTGATGATCTTGGGAAATTATTTGAAAGCAACCCCGGAAATATTGTGGTCCCAAATGCAAACCTTAAAAGTGAATATGCTTTGAATTACGAATTGGGTTTTGCAAAAAAAATGCCCTACCGATATACGCTGGAATTGATAGGCTTTTATACACAACTAAATCAAGCTATCGTCCGCCGTCCTTTTTTATACAATGGTCAGGACAGTATCCTGTTCGATGGGATATTTAGTCAGGTGGAAGCCTTACAGAATATTGGAAAATCAAGTGTTTGGGGTATTCAGGCTCTTGCGGAATATTGGTTTAGTAAAAACCTGTCCCTGTATTCTACAGCCAATTTTATTACCGGTAAAGAAACAGACGATGCCCAAAATAAACAAGTCGCTTTGCGGCATGCACCCCCCTTCTACGGGAATAGTGGCATTAAATACCTCGGTTCGAAATGGAAACTTGAATTTTTTGCACAATATAATAGTCCCATCCATCATGAAGATCTTGCACCGAGTGAACAGGCAAAAACATTTATTTATGCCAAAGATGAAAATGGCAACACATTCAGCCCGGGTTGGTATACACTCAATTTCCGGTCAGGATTTACCTGGCGTCAATACGGATTTTCGCTTGCCTGGGAAAATATGAGCAACCAACAATATCGGTCTTACAGCAGCGGTATTGTTTCCGCCGGAAGTAATTTAATTGTTTCCGCAAGGGTAAACTTTTAGCGGAGCGAATTGCTCTTTTGCAAATGTTTTTCTTAGATTTGAACGATAATAATTATTTCACGTTAATAAAAGAAGCACTTTTAAACAATTATCCTGTTTTTTTAGAGAAAAATGTTATGCAAAGCAGCATTTGGATAGGATTATTGTCTAATTTAGTGTGGTTGAACAACAACTACGTATGAATGAAGCCTTGATCATAGAGGGATGCATAAATAATAGTCCGGTGGCACAACGGGAACTGTACAACAGGTACAGTCCTAAAATGCTTTCCGTGTGCTATCGTTTTGCAGCCTCGAGAGAGGATGCGGAGGATATGTTGCAGGAAGGATTTATAAAGGTGTTCACTCAAATACACTCTTTTCAACATAAGGGTGCTTTTGAAGGGTGGATTCGGAGAATTGTAGTGCATACCTGCATTAACGTTTTGAAAAGAAACAAAAAATTCAATCAAAGCGTAGATCTTGAACAAGCTGATTATGCAACAGTCCGGGAAGCAATTCCTTCGATTATGCAGGCAAAACAGGTGGTAGAATGTATTCGATTGTTACCCATAGGGTATCGAACAGTTCTGAACCTCTATGCCATTGAAGGCTTTAGTCACCGGGAGATTTCAGAAATGATGGGGATTGAGGAAAGCACGAGCAGAAGTCAGTATACAAGAGCAAAATCAATGCTTGAACAGATTTTAGTTAACAGGAATATTATAGATAGAAAAGAACCAAAAACTAACCTAATTGCCGCCATTTAAGAATGTTCCATTCATAATGTTCTTTGGCTAACAATCAGGTATTTTACCAGTCTCTGTTTTTTATTATAAAATCCGAGGCAATGTAGACACCACCAATGAAGCATCCATACGACCTGGACGATTTTGAGTCATTTCTTTCTGAACAATCAGAAAGATTGCGGATGTATCCGGAGGATAGGGTATGGCGCAATATTCAGCAATCTCTACACGGAAAAGATCGTTGGCCTGCGCTTACTTTTGCAGCCTTTCTAACCGGAGCCTTCATCACGGTATTATTGTTTTTAACCCATCCGGATAAAGGACTTTTCAATGTGCCGGCCACTTTTACAAGCACGAATACAATTAATGAAGAAAATACAGTAGATCCGATTATTGGAGCAGTGCCTATTACAGACATCACTTTGCAATCCGGAATTTTTATTACAGAAAATAAAAAGCAAAAATCAGACCGGTCAGGCTATTCCGCAAATCAAAAGAATGCAGAGTCTGATTTAAATAGCAGTATTGCAATTAGTTTAGAAGGAACCGATCCACAATCTGCTGAAACAGGTAGCATTTCATTCGGGAATACCTACAACGAAAATATTGAAAGTGTATCCTCCATACCGATCCTTCGTAGTCAAAATAACTTTCAACCTGTTCCTTTCAACTCCATTTCTACAGACGATATTATAAGTTCACCACTTTCTGCTTCGGTAAATGCCTTGAGCAAAAAAACATCAACAACAGGTTTTGAAAATACCTTAGATCAAACAGGACAGAAGGCACTCAATCATTCTTCTGATGAAGAAAAACGCGCTTCTTTAGCAAAAACCAAAAAAGCCAAATCAGGTCGCCTTGCTCTTCAGTTTTATGCTACACCATCAGTAAGTTATCGTTATCTTATTGACGATAAGCGTCAGGTGCATGATCCGGGAACCGGTCCCTATGCTCTGTTTGCTACACAGGAAGTCAATGCATTTGTTAGGCAAAAACCGAAGTTAGGTCTTGAAGCAGGTGCCGCAATTTTGTATTCCCTTTCCGATAATTTCAGGCTCAAAACGGGTCTTCAGTTAAATTATCGTCAGTTTAGCATAATTGCCTACAATACCAACACTGAACCAGCAAGACTCGAGCTTGATAATGGATATGGTATCCGTTCAGTAGTTCAGTTAACTAATATCAGCAATCAGTCGGGTTATCGCGAAATAGAACTAAACAATCATTTTTTACAACTTGCTATTCCTGTTGGGTTTGATTTGAAAATAGCGGAAGTTAATAAAGTATCCTTTTATGTTGCTGCCGCCGGACAACTGACTTACCAACTGAAAAGCAACAACTATCTTATATCAGCAGACTTCAAAAACTTCGTGAAGAATTCAGATCTTGACCGTAAGGTTAATTTCAACACAGCCGTAGAAGCCTTTGCAACTTTCAAAACAGGGAATGTGACCTGGCAGGCCGGTCCGCAAATCCGTTATCAGCTATTACCGGGCAGTAAAAATGCTTATCCAATCAGGGAACATCTGATTGACTATGGTATGAAAGTGGGTATCATACAAACGCTGAAATAGAGTTTTCAATTTTTTTAATATATTTATAACCATGTACCGTTTAATTTCGGGGCATGGATAATCTACCATTTAAATATATCATACGACTTTTCCCACTTTTTTGCTTGTGCTTCCTGCTATTTGTTGCAGGTTGCAAAAATGAAGAACAAAACAACCCGGGTTCAGAAGATTATGTGATCAATTTACCAAAGGACTCCTCCGCGTCTGAACCTTTTTATCCCTATGTGGATTACCTGCAAAATCAGCTTGTATACATTAAAGCCACCCCACTTTCTGTTGAAAAACAGGTAAAAATTGATGGGAAAATAGTATTGGATACCTTTATCAAAAGCGAGCAGGTTTCGATATTGGCACAACCATTTCTTGAGATAAATCCGGAAGACAAGGCGCTGAAGCCTTACTACCGTGAAAACAGTTTCGCAGACCTCAGCATCCAAAAGCTTACCTTTAGCATAAGTGCCACTCATGATGATTTAGCTTTGATTCAGGCAGATATTCTGGTAAATCCGGATAATGAAATTATAAAAAATATCATCCTTAAAAAACAATTCAGTCAGGGTGACAGTTCTGTAATGCAATACCTGCTTTGGGAACATAACATGTATTTTCAGATCAGCGAAACCATTCAAAAAAGCAATGGCGAAAGCTACACCCGTATTACAAAAGTAATCTGGGATAGGGTAAAACATTAAGATAAGAGGAATCAAGATAATGACACAGGAAGCATTTAAATTAATTGCCCCGACCATTCCGCATGAACCCGGTGTTTACAAATATTTCAATGAAAATAATACCATCATTTATGTAGGAAAAGCCAAAGATCTGCGCAAAAGAGTCAGTTCCTATTTTAATAAAACATATACCGGATACAAGACCCATGAACTGGTACAACGGATTGACCATATAGAGTACACCGTGGTAGATACCGAACAGGATGCCTTGTTTCTTGAGAATGCACTCATTAAGGAACATCAGCCTAAGTTCAACATCGATTTAAAGGACGATAAATCTTACCCCTATATTGTCATCAAAAAGGAGCCTTTTCCAAGGGTGTTTTTAACCCGCCGAAAAATCAATGATGGTAGCGAATATCTTGGCCCTTTTACGTCGGTAGCCCGTGTCCGGGAAATGCTCATCTTTATCCGGCAACACGTTCAATTAAGAACCTGCAAATTAAATCTTACCGAAAAAAATATTGCAGCCGGCAAATTCAAGCTTTGTCTTGAATACCATCTTGGTAATTGCAAAGGTCCTTGTGTAGGTTTTCAGGATCAATGGGATTATAATAAGGGTCTTAATCATCTCAAACAAATGCTTCGGGGAAAGTTGGGAGACATCAGAACGCATTACCAACAGGAACAAAAAGAAGCTATCGAACAACTTAAGTTTGAAAAAGCCGCGATCATACAGAAGAAAATAGAGCACCTTGACCAATATACTACCAAATCAGTCATAGT
The DNA here is from genome assembly GCA_041739485.1 of Chitinophagaceae bacterium. GTDB lineage: Bacteria > Bacteroidota > Bacteroidia > Chitinophagales > Chitinophagaceae > Phnomibacter. Next base: position 22,366 of record JBGSNV010000027.1, on the reverse strand, counting down.
CAGTCATCAACTTGGCGATCTCGATGTATTTAACATCCATAAAGATGGAGAAATTGCATTTGTAAACTTTCTCATGGTTCGAAGCGGTACTATTGTACAGGCACATACCATACAACTAAAAACCCATCTCGACGAAACAGAAACGGAAGTATTGGCCTATGCCGTACAACGAATGCGGGATACCTTCGGCAGCGATACCCATGAAATTCTGGTGCCTTTTGAGATTGAAACGGCTGAAAAAAATCTGAAGGTCACTATTGGAAAAATCGGTGAGCGAAAAAAATTGCTTGAACTTTCGGCAAAAAATGTACTGATTTACCGCGATGAGATCCGGAGAAAAAAAATGCTTCATACAGAAAGCAAAACGGATTCGGACCGGTTCAGCCTGCTCGAAAATCTTCAAAAGGATTTAAAACTCGGCGCCATGCCGGTTCATATTGAATGTTTCGATAACTCCAATTTTCAGGGAAGTTATCCGGTTTCGGCAATGGTTTGCTTTAAAAATGGGTTGCCAAGTAAAGACGATTATCGCCGCTTTCATGTAAAAACCGTGGAAGGCATCAATGATTTCGCCTCCATGGAAGAAGCAGTTTACAGGCGTTATAAAAGGCTAAAAGAAGAAAAGATCCCTTTTCCACAATTGGTAATCATCGACGGTGGCAAAGGCCAACTCAGTTCAGCCCAAAATGCCCTGAGAAAACTAGACCTTCAGAATACAATGACTATGGTAGGCCTTGCTAAAAATGAGGAAGAAATATTCTATCCCGGCGACACCCAGAGCCTGAAACTCGATTGGTCAAGTCCATCACTCATGTTTATCCGCAGAATACGGGATGAAGTGCATCGGTTCGGTATTACATTTCACCGGCAGCAGAGGAGCAAGGGTACTTTTAAAAACGAACTCGAATCCATTACCGGAATTGGTAAAACAACGGCCACCGAATTGTTGAAGCAATTTAAATCTGTTAGAAAGGTAAAAGAATCCAATCAAAAAGAACTCGCAGAAGCCATTGGACCCGCTAAAGGCAAAATAGTCTTTGAATTTTTTCATGGCCTAAATCAGGGAGGGACTACACAGCAGTAAATTGAAAGACCAATCGAAAAAGATACCAAAAACAAAAAAGCGCTTCTTCTGAAGCGCTTTTTTGTTTACTGAAGTAAACCTTCAACTTAGTAAGACCATTGATCCTGCTCCCAATTGAAAATAGTATTCTTAATTTTATCACCTTCCAATAAACGCATCAACGGATCCTTTACAATACCGTCCAATTGACGGTCGAATGGATTATTGAGGGTTGATTTGTAGATATAACTTGAAAAATATCGGCTTTCGAAAATTTCTTCCCAACTCATGCGGGCTCCCATATTTCTGGGGTTGTAAGCATCGTAACGGGAAAGCAAAGGTCTCAGATCGGGGTAATACACCCAAAACAAACGAGTAGTTGCTCTTTCGGTACCATTTTCATTAAATATGGTTTGGATAGGAGCGATCCCAAGAATCCGGAAATGTAACCTGGATGTTTCCCGATCGAAGATCACCTCTTCCTTTAAAGCAAAAGCCCTGATAGATTCTTCATTAAATTCATTACGTATAGTCACCGTTTTCGTGGTACCTCCGGTTGGATCCTTTTCAAAATCAGGAACATCTACCTGATAACTACTTCCTGATAACTTTTGTGCAATATCACTTGTAGTAAGCAACGTGGTGAAACGGTCATCTGCAGCACTGAATGCACCTACATTCCCTTCTTTAATATGCTTGAGGAGAATATTAAGGAACTTTTGGTTTCCATTATCCTCATCGGCCTCGTAAGTAAAGCCCATATTCATTTTCTCCCGGGTATCAATCACCCTCCAAATCACCTGACGGTAAACCTGATCATCGAGACGGATGTTGTCATGCTTCAAGGGAATTTTATCCAGAATAGTTACACCACCGGAATCAATCGTAGTGGAAGGTCTCCGCCCGGCTTTCACGCTACGAACAGGGATCGTATCGGGAGGGGGAGGTGGAGGAGGTGGGGGTGCTACCACAGTATCCTGAGCAACTTGCGCAGGGGCATTTGTGGTTTTTTTGGTAGTTGTACGTTTGCGGGTCTGTGCACTTACCTCACCGGCAACGGCCAACATCAGCCCCACAAACCCTACTATGATCAATGCTTTTTTCATATCCGCTGTATTAATAGATCCTAATCTTACTTTCAACGAGTAATTTCAACTTTTATTTTAATTGAAAGGAAATGGATGGCAATCTGCGATTCCGACCATCGGGACCTCTTGCAATAATTTCATCAAAAAACACTTGACTACCCGGTCTCAGATTCGAAATAACTGCATTGCCTCCCCAGGCCGGACCATTTACCTGAACCGGAGTATATTGCTGAAATCCATTTCCAATACCTGCCATGGTATAACTAATAATTAGAAAAGGCGCATCAAAATCAGATTCTTTCAAAGTAGCACGTAAACCGCCAATCGCTTTGAACTGTGCTGAAGACATTATTCCACCGCTTTCGTTACCAACAAGTGGAACCGGATCCGGGAGATACTTTACCCGAATAGGGAATGGAAAAGCTTTACCATCTACATTCACATTGACAGTTGCATTTCCGGGAGTTGTAGGCTTGGCAATATATCGGCCACCACTTCCACCTGAAAGCGATCCATTAGAAAAAGTAACCCGCATATTTTCCGCTTTACCGGAACCGGAACTAACGGTGATCGGATTTTCCACCCCGATATACATCACATTCATCTTTTCAAGAAAAATGGAAGCTCCACTTGGTTGCCCTACGGTGTATTTAACCACTTTCTCTGCTACTTTACGTGATCCGTCATTTGGATCGGTATAGGTGATGGAAACCTTAACTGTTTGGTCTCCTCCGCCGGAGGCGACTGTTTCCCAGCTTGCTGTTCCTGTTGCAGGATCCACGGGCCGGGGTGAACCATTGATTGTAACAGTAGGCAGATTATCGGTACTAAAGGCACCCAAACCTGCATATACTTTTACCGGTTGTCCGGGCAAGGTATATTCAGTACTCTGACTTACAAGGGGTTCAAATTTATTTAAACGCAATACAACTCTGCCAACCTGATCCATAGCAGCATTAGATACAATGTTTCCGGTCCTGTTGACGTCATTTTCAAATTTGCTCAGGATGGTAATTGCTGCAACTGCGGGTGTCATTCTAAAATAAGCACTGCTCCATGTATTGTTTCCTGCATTTTGCGTTTTGGGCATTGTAAGATCTATTGGCAGACCAGGCTCTAAAGTTTTAGCCAGATTATCTGGCAAAACTTTTAAGATATCTTCTTTAAACTTCTTCAGGGCATTGAAAAGCTTTTCTCCCTCTCCCTGTACTTCGAAAAGCCGGGTAGCAGCCTCCATGTTATCTTCTTTGTAAGTACTGTCACCGTCTTTCTTGCCAGCTTCTTTCAACAAGCGTTCTTTAAGGGTATTGATATAAGCCGATGCATTTTTGGTTATCATCAATGCAGAATCAGCCTTAGGTTTCCAATAAAGGGCTTTTTCCCTTGTATTCGGATCCTCAGTCATTGCCTTCATGGATTCCGAAATATTGTTATTAGCTTTTTGGATGACTTCGTTCGATTTATCCAGGCTATTGTTTACCGTTCTAAAGGCATTCAAAATTTCGGAAGAGACATTGAGTGCCAACAGGGCTGTCAACACGAGATACATCATGTTGATCATCTTTTGCCTCGGCTCTTTTGGTAAAGCCATATTAAAGTGAGATTTATATTAAAATGAGGTGTTTGTAATAATTTTGATACATTGGTGGTCTTTTTTACCACTCGGAGTGAACACTCTTAACCGCGAACCTGCATGGCACTCAGCATGTTGCCATATACATTGTTGAGGTTGGTCAGATTCTTCGCAAGCATTCCGATTTGTTCCTGTGCTTTTTTCGCATCATCTACACTACCCTGCATAGCCTGAGAAACAGCGGTCATATTACCAAAGAAGCTATTCATTGCTTTAAGGTGATTGTTGGTATCCTGCAACTCCAATTCGTAAATAGCATTTAAAGAAGAAAGGTTTTTAGTCAACCCCTGCACCTGCCCGTGGAACTGCTCCGCGCTGTCGCTCGCCTGATTAAACTTTAATAAAGTATCAGTGGTCTTTTCGATAGTTCCGGTTACCATAGCCATTGCATTAGCAGCATTTTTGGTATTGTTAGAAAAGTCGCCTGTGCTCTTTACAACATCGCCAACTTCTCCAAGTTTATCTACGGTAGTTCCAAGTTTTTGAAAACCGGCACTCAGCTTCTGCAGATTGGTTGGATTAATTTCTGCCTCTTCCAACATTTTCTCAATAGATTTTAATCCTGGATTGCCGGTAGATCCACTCGCAGCTACAGGAGCACCGGTGGGAGCAGGTGGCAAAAATGCATATACAATAAATATAAAGGCCTCTGTAAGCAAGCCTACGGTCAACATGGTATCGGCAATAGGTAAGTGCAAAAGTTTAGACCAGGCACCTACCAATACTACGGCTGCACCCACACAAACAATGACATTTACAATAATTTCAGTTCTTCTTGTTACGCCTGCCATAAAACTTAATTTTCGGAAAATTAGAATGATTGTTAGAAAAAGTGAATAAACTCAGAATGATTACCCGTTAAAAATAACGGGTAATCATTTTAGAAATTTCAAAAGGAAAACATTTTAGCTTTTATTTGATTTTGCCACTACCGCCGGCCTGACCAAAATACGGGAGGTCCACCACAGTACGGAAACCAATATACGATTTTGCAGTATCCTGATATTCGTAGGCTCTGGTACTTGTTTGAAGGAAATATCCAATGTCTTTCCAACTTCCGCCGCGCAATACCTTACGCTTCATACGGGGAGGATCGCTGTCTTTGGCATTCCATCGGATATCAGGGTTCATATCGTGTTGAAAATTGTAAGCTCCTTCATAATAGAGTGATGAAGTCCACTCAGCTACGTTACCGGACATATTATACAAGCCGTAATCATTAGGCCAATAAGCATCGGCGCGAACTGTATAAAATCCTCCATCTTCAGGGTAATTACCTCTGCCAGGTTTAAAGTTGGCAAGTAAACAACCTTTTTTGTTGCGGAGATACATACCACCCCAGGGATAAGGAGCCTGGCTTCTGCCGCCACGGGCTGCATATTCCCACTGTGCTTCGGTTGGCAAACGGAACCCGGATTCAGTCATTCGACCTTTACGATCGAGGAAACTATTGAGATAAAGGGTTCTCCAATTACAATAAGCCATTGCCTGCTTCCAATTGATACCAACAACAGGGTAGTTGCCAAAAGCAACGTGGGCAAAATAGCGTTGAGTCATTGGCTCGTTATAACTGTAGGAAAAATCCCGCATCCAAACCAACGTATCAGGATAAATTTTCTCCGCATACTTAACTACAAAAGAACTTCTTGGCTTCCCCTTGTTTTCGTTTTTAGCTGCTTCAGTAAGGTCAAAATACTCAACCGCAAACTCAATTTTCTCAGGGTCGATCTCTTTTTTACCATATAATCTGTCTGGAGGAGGAAGTACGATAGCATCTAATTTTTCGATGGTTGCCTTATCGTTGTACTTGATCGCTTTGGCTTTTGGCCAATCTACATAGTCAACGCCGTCCACATTTTTTACAATCCCCATCAATTTGGCTGAGATAGAATCACGAACCCAGTACACAAACTGACGATATTGATTATTGGTGGTTTCAGTGGCATCCATCCAGAAACCCTGTATAGAAACCTGTTTGTTACGCGCTGTAATGGCATAACTAACATCTTCATCACTGGGTCCCATATGAAAAGTTCCGGGTGGCACATACACCATACCAAGGGGCTTTGTAAGACCTGGCTTAGCGGATGGGGCAACTCCATGAACTTGTCCATCATCGGGAACACCCGGGGTTTTCTTGCCAAGTTTACCACAACCTACAAAAAGAACGGCTGCGGCACCTGGTAACAACAAGTAAGTTAATAAATTACGCATGGGTCTACAAAACTAAATGATCGCAAAAATAATGAATAAGGTATCCAAAAAACTTTAAAGTCTAAAATTAATTGAGCTTTATATCAAAGACTCAATTAGATAAGAAACGTAATATTTTCCTCCTAATTGTAGGAAATAAAAAAAAACTCTGCTTCTTAGCCTGTCAGACGACTCCTAACAGATAGCAATAATAACAAAAAAGGGAAAATGTTGAAAAATAAATAATGATTAACTTCCCAATTTTGGAAAAATTAACCCAAATAGTCAAAATCCTTTAACAAAAACTTGGTTTTTGACGCCGAAAACAACGCATTTATTTGATTTATATGGATTCGTTAAAGTTTAACGAACACAGCTGAGGTCATTCGATAAGGTTTCATGCACACCAAAAATAATTAGATAGCCGTTTTTTTTCTTTTACCCTGCCGCATTTTCCAATCCTGCCTCAAGATACTTTTCAAGGGCTGTAATCATACTTGGCGATTCGGGAACCGGTGCCTTAATGTGAGTTTTCAGTCCGGCTGCTTCTATGGCCCGAAGTGTATTGCTGCCAAAGCCTCCTATATAAGTCCCGTTTTGGGTAAATTCGGGGACATTGTCAAACAAACTGCGAACGCCACTTGGGGTAAAAAAACAAATGATGTCAAAATTTTCATTGGTAATCAAATCTTTGATATCAGCGCTTACCGAGCGATACATATAAGGTGTCGCATGTTCACAATTGTGATCCCTTAACCAATTCAGAATGTCGTTATCCTGCTGATTTTCGCTGCACGGATACAAAAAGCTTTCGTTGCTTTTGTGCTTATTAATCACGTCAAATAAGGTCTTATTGGTACCATCGGCACCAAAAAACACTTTGCGTTTGCGGTATAATATAAATTTTTGCAGATATAGTGCTACGGCCTCAGATATGCAGAAGTATTTATTCTCCTGGCTTACATTGATACGCATTTCTTCACACATCCTAAAGAAATGATCAATGGCATTTCTACTTGTGAAAATAACTGCACTAAAACCGGAGATATTAATTTTCTGCCGGCGAAAATCTTTAGCGGCAATTGGCTCCAGTACAATAAACGGTTGAAATTCCAATTCTACCCCAAAACGGCGTTCTAATTCAAAGTAAGGGGACTTTTCTGAACCGGGACGGGGTTGGGTGATCAGAATACGCATTGGCTTGTTTGCCGTGGTAGTTTCTTTATGGCTTTTTGTACTGTTCATTCGCTACCAGGGATTTTTAAACTTTTGGCAAAATTAAACCTATCTGTTTAGGTAAATCGATAAAATTTTGGCAATAATTAAGAAAGGAACAAATTCCAAAGCGCAAAGGTAGATAAAAAAATGCCAAACTGATACCCGTTTGAGATTTCCAATAACCGGAAATAACAAACGATACCGATATAAAAATAATCCTCCAAGCATTACAAGGGCAACGGTCATCAAATAGGGGTGTAGTCCCTCTCTTCCTAACCACAAAAAAAGAATCAGCGGAACCAGTGCAATGCCAACGACTTTGTTCATCAGAAATTCAATAAAAATATAGGCATTCATCTGTTCCCGAAAACCCAAAATCCATCCTGTGACATAAAGAACTAAAAATTTCATTAAATAAATAACTGCCAATAATAATATAAAAAAGCCAAGCGACAGATACCATGCCGACTGAACCTGTAAACCAATCTGAATACTGATAAGGTAGAGAAACGAACCTCCTGCCAAAAAAAAGAAGAAATTTAAAAACAGGGATGCCTGCCTGTTTTGCATGAGTTGATCCCGAATGGATTTATTACCGAAACGATCCTGAAAAAATAGCCGGGAAATATCCTGAAAATATTTTGGAAACGCTTTGACACCGAAGCCTAAAAAAAGGAACATCGCAATCAAAAAATAAAAGGACTCGTCCTGAGAATTGGGATAAAACCGTTTTGAAGCCCTTTTTTCACCCGACTTTTCTATTTTGACGAATAATTTAGGTTGAAAAACAGGATCAATGAAAATCGTGCGATGCATGCTTGAATCTTCCTGTAAGGATAAAGGTTCCATTCTTAACGGAACAACCGTCTGCGCTTTCGAATTGAAAGACAAACCAAGGAGCATGCAGCAACCCAAAAGGAGCTGCGGGAGTACTTTGCCTGCTATTCTGGAGAAAAATGTCATCAACACGTTGGCAAAAATGCCCTATTTCCGGCTCTGCTCAAAAGAAATTTATAAACCCAAGGTGAATTTTAGATTGCCGGAGATCTAAAGGCAGGTCATTGCGTTTTCCAATCGCCCAACTGATATTGATAATGCTGTTTTTGGTTTCAAGCGCAAGACCAAGACCAGTGCCTAAATAATTGTGTTGAAAAGATTGAACCTGATCGCGGTAACCGGCATATCCTGCATCTACAAAACCAAAGAAATAGGCATTTTTTCCACTCAGGAGACGATACTCTGCCGTACCAACAGCATAATTGCGGGCAAAAATACTTTCCTCGTCAAACCCTCTCAATAATCGGAATCCTCCAATTTGAAACAACTCATTTCGAAAATAATTACCGCTTTCGTACCAGCCGGCAGCCAGTCCAAGCTTTAAAACGGTGGCTCTCCCTGTGGGTATATACCGGGAAGCATTTAGTTTTATTTTAGCCTGAAAAGTATTCAGCTTCAGGGTATCGTAGAGATTGGCAAAATCAAATCCGGGATTGGAAGGATCTTTCAGATTCTCAATATCATTACTTCGGACGATTTTTTTGGTACCTCCCAAAAGCGAGAGTTGCACATCGCTACCCTTTCTTGGATTGAGCCGGTAATCGGTCGTATTCCAATGGTAATCAAGCCCAAACGAAGTGGCATTTACGCCGGCAAGATCAGGCAGCTGCCGGTTCTGTTTTACAAAATTTGTATCTACCGAGGTAACGTTGGTTTGTTGACGCAGTATCAGAATCTTCCCCGACTGGTTGAGCGAAAACTCATAGGGAATCCCCAATTGTACCTGAAGGTTTACAAATTGGGTATCCTTTTTAAAAAGCTCAAAGTAAAAATCGATACCGGCCTTTGTGCCAAATAAATAGGGCTGCTGATACAACAGGTTTAACCGGGGTGATTTATATTGTATCTGCTGCCAGTTGATCCCAAGCGTCTCCCCTACCCGAAACGAATTGCGTAGCAACATATTTACATCGCCGGTTACCTGCACTTTGTTATCGGGGGTTTGCGTACTTACCGGCATTACCCCTAAAAGTACATTTAATACATTGCTCCTTTTGGGTTGCAGGTATACATTTACTACCGCTCCGGTACCAAGCATACTGAGGTCCCATGGACGCTCCGGGGTGGCAAAAGAAAGTTCATTTAGCCGCTGTTCTATTTTTTCCAACCTGCTTTTTTGATAGGGAGCACCCTTGGGTAAATCGAGATACCTGTGCAAAAAGGCAGGTTGCATTCGCAAAGCACCCTGCTGAGAAAAACTGTCGATTTTATAAATATTGCCTTTATCGACAGACATATGTGCCACTACCTCATTGCCCTCCATTTGAATGCTATCAAAACTCACTTTGGCAAAAGGATAGCCGTTCTCCTCAAAATAATCGAGCAGCCGGTCCCGGTAAAAGGAAAGATCTTCCTCGTCCTCCGGTCTCTTTTTGCTTTTTTTTGAAAGATTGGAGGAAAAGAAAGGCTCATATTCCGGTGGAAGCAGCACCTTTTTTAAACGGTAACGGTTTCCAGTAAATACCTCCGCGTAGGCGCTCAGGCTGTCAAGATGAAGTGAATCGATAGAGGCAGCCCAAAAGCCTTGCGCCTGCATTTTCGGAATAAGGTTTTCAAAATAAACCGCCGCATCCTGATTATTTTTAAAATTTGTTTGAAAGACAAATTCTCTGGAAGCTTCGTCTACCCGTTTCAGGGTGGTTTTATACCCTGCATTTTGGGCATATAAAGCCCCTTGCAGCAGCATTCCGAACCATAAAAGTGAAAACTTAGCCATTTTAATCCATCAAAACTAACCTGTTGAGCAGATTCCCCCCAATTTTGTCCATCTTTTCATGGCAGGTATTTATATTCATATTCCGTTTTGCAGCAAAGCCTGCCACTACTGCAATTTTCATTTCAGCACGTCGCTTCACCGTAAAGATGCCTTTTTAGAGGCGCTTCACCTGGAGATTGCAGCCAAACAATTTCCTGTACCTGTAGATACAAAAACCCCTATTTCGACTTTGTATTTTGGCGGCGGCACCCCAAGTTTACTAAGTTCCACAGAATTACTGGCATTGGTGCAACAGGTAAAAAATAATTACCCCTTTACCAAGGATATGGAAATAACGATTGAATCGAATCCGGATGATATCAGTGCGGAAAAATTAACGGGTTGGAAACAGGCAGGCATTAACCGGTTAAGTATTGGGGTACAATCTTTCCGGCAGGAAGATCTCGTATGGATGAACCGGGCACATTCGGCAAAGCAGGCAGAAACAGCCATAGAACTTGCACGGGAAGCCGGATTTGATAACCTGACAATTGATCTGATTTACGGCACGCCTACCCTGAGCGATGCAGCGTGGCTGGATAATCTTTCGATAGCGGACACCCTTGGCATTACCCACCTTTCCTGCTATGCGCTTACTGTAGAAGAAAAAACAGCCTTGCATCATTTTATAGAAAAAGGAAAAGTGCCACCGGTAGATGAAGATAAACAAGCCCGGCATTTTGAAATACTGGCGCAATGGGCACAAACAAAGGGCTGGGAACAATACGAGATCAGCAATCTTTGCCGGCCGGGCCACCGGAGCAAACACAATGCAGCCTACTGGGCAGGTACCCCTTATTTGGGTTTCGGCCCTTCGGCACATAGTTTCGATGGAAAAAACAACCGGTGGATGGCGGTGGCCAATAATGCGATTTATATAGATGCATGGATGATCGGAAAGGGGAATGATACTTACGAAACAGAAACCCTGACCGAAGCCCAACAACTCAATGAAAGGATCATGACCGGCTTAAGGCGCATGGAAGGGATCCCTTTTGATCCTGTTTTACAAACGATAGCAGGCATTACACCCGACCGGATGGTTTATCTGGAATTTATGCAACAGGCCCAACGGTTTGAAAACAAGGGATGGTGCAGGATTACGCCCAACAGCATCCTCCTGACCAATGCCGGAAAACTACAGGCCGATGCAGTAGCTACCGGTTTGTTTGTATAAGACGGGAGGCGGGCATTCAGCCAAAATCGGGTTTTTTTTTATTTCAATTGCTTCTCAATAACCTGAAAACCTTCTATAGCAGGTAACCCCTCCCATAAAATTCGGTAAATGGTATCCGAAATAGGCATGTCGGCTTTCACCTCGCAATTGATCTCATACAAACCCTTGCTCGCCGGGAATCCTTCAGCCACCATATTCATTTCAAGTTGTGCCACTTTTACCGAGTAACCCTTTCCAATCATATTGCCAAAGGTTCGGTTACGGCTGAATAAAGAGTAGCAGGTAACCAATAAATCACCGAGATATACACTGGTGGCATATTCTATTTTATTGGTATCGGGGGCATTTTTAAAGGCCATTACCTTACGTAAAAACTGAACCATTTCATTGGCGGCATTGGTAATGTATACGCTTTGGAAATTATCTCCATAATCGAGCCCGTGGGCAATACCGGAGCCTACGGCGTAAATATTTTTGAGTACAGCAGCATATTGGGTTCCCCACACATCGTGATTAACCACCGTATTGAGATAATCGGTATGAAAATGGCTTGCAATAGATGCTGCTATCTCTTCATTCTCGCCACTAAATGTGAGGTACGATAATTTTTCGTTGGCCACTTCCTCTGCATGACAGGGGCCCATTACGGTAAAATAATCCGAAACAGGTACCCCGAAACGAGCCGACAAATATTCATTGAGCAACTGATGATCGGCGTTGGGCAAAATCCCCTTGATGGCCGAAACAATTTTCTTCCCCTTAAAAATATGGGCAGGAAGTGGATCAAAAGTTTGCAAAAGGTAAGCAGAAGGAATACAAATGACAATGACATCTGCCATTTCCACTACTTCTTCAACTGTATTACTCAATTGTAATTTGGTGGTATCAAAATAAACAGAACTCAGATAATGCGGATTGTGTTTCCGCTTATTTATATGATCTATTATTTTCTGGCTACGCAACCACCAACCAATCTTATGCCCGTTATCCGTAAGCATTTTAGCAAGTGCCGTTGCCCAGCTTCCCCCACCGATGATGCAAAAATTCATGCACCAAAATTAGGGGGTTCATTTCTTTACCTGAAAAAGCTTTTCCTTATCCACCACCAAAACCTTCATATCATCCTTTAAAAGCCGGTAAATAGTATTGTAAGGTTCTACTACAACTTCCTGTCCCTGCTTCAAACCCTCGGTAATTTCTATATACCGGGTATCCTGTATTCCTGTAGATACTTTAACCTTTTTCACCATACCGGTCTCTTTTATATATACAAACACCACCACTTCTTTGTCCTCTTCATCAGCATTGGCCGCCATTGCCGGGGAGCTTCCTTCCTTTTTTTCAACTTTGTCGCGGGTCGTTACAGCATTCAGGGGCACAGTCATGATATTTTCCTTGCGTCTTGTTTGGATATCAGCACTTGCGGTCATACCCGGCCTGAAAGGAAAACTTCTTGGCTTAGCCGGATCTATAAGGTCGCTATAGCTTTCGGGCAACAGCGTAATAAACACTTTATAGTTGGTCACTTCATTAGAGGTTGCCGCACTGGATACTGCTGCATTAATGGCACCTGTCTGACTGCTTGCGATCTGATAAACGACCCCTTTAAACTTTCGATTGATATAGGCGTCCACCGTTACAATGGCGCTGTCGCCCACGCTTACCTTGGGAATATCGTTTTCTGTTACATCCACCCGAATCTCGATCTTGCTCATATCAGCAATCCGCATCATTTCTGTACCAGCCATCTGAGCGGTTCCTACCACCCTTTCCCCTTTTTTTACATTCAATAAAGTTACAATACCATCCATAGGCGCCACAATGGTTGTACGGCTAACGTCCTTCTGAGCTCTTTCTAAACTCGCTCTTGCACTTTTAACACCGGACTCTGCAGCCGATTTGTTTCTCATGGCAGCATTGAGATTCGCCCTTGCAGATTTTAACTGATTATCGGCCTGTTCAAACTCCGATTGGCTGATGACTTTATCTTTAAGCAATGATTTCTGCCGGTTAAAGTTCATTTCAGCAATATCGAGGGCTGCCCGCAATCCGGCTATCTGTGCTTCTACATTGGCTACCTGAAACTCCTGCTGACTGACTACGGCGGCAGCTTGTTGTTGTTGGGTACCAAGGATATCCGCATAAATACGGGCAATCACCTGCCCCCGCTTCACACTATCGCCTTCTACGAGGGGCAATTCTGTAATTTCACCACTCACGTCAGAACTCACTTTCACTTCCACCTCCGGATAAATACGCCCACTTGCATTGACGGTTTCAATAATGGTTCTGGCCGAAACATTTTCTATTGCCACTTTGGTTCCCTCTTTTTCGCCTATCCAGCCTTGTTTTTTAGCAACAATCAACGCTACTACAAGGATTACTAAGATGACAATAATCCAGATGGTTCTTTTTTTCATACAATTTCTATTTTGTGCCCTCTGTCAGTTGTATTGCTCTTTACAAGCAGCGTTAACCGAGTTGGCGGGAAATCTCATTATACTTTGAAGGTCAGAAAAGTCAGCCTTACAATTTTATGCTGTTATATTTATAAAACTCAAGCACTTTTAGCCGGAAGATATATTCATACTGTGCGGAAGCAAGGTCAATTTTTGCCCTTTGCAAATTGTTTTGCAGGGTAACGAGTTCAATCACCGGAAGTAATCCCACCTCATATCTTTTTTGACCGAGACTATAACTGTACTCCGATGTCTCAACTGCTTTTTGGCGACTGTTGAACGTTTGTAATGTATTGACTGCACTCTGATAAGCCTGATAGATATCCTGCTTCAATTGCAGGGTATCAGCAAGCATTTGCAACTGAAGCGTGGTTTGATTTATCCGGGAACGCTGGTATTGCGTTTTAGCCTGATTGCCATTAAAAATGGGCACATTGAGTGCTATACCAAAATTCTGACGGAAGTTGTAAGGCAGTTGTCTGAAAACATTGGCTTTTTCGAAACGGTCCGGAAAAGAAACGGGTTGATTGAGAAAATAATTGGTGCCGGAAACAGTTACAAAGGATTGGGTAGGTACTACCCTTGTTGTATTTTCTCCTTTGGGCAGAAAGGGTAATGCACTCGAATAAGCGGTTTGCAAACCACCAAAAGCACTGATGGTTGGATACAAAGCAGCCTTTGCAACTGCCGTATTTTTAATAGCAGCCTCAAGTCGAAGGCGATTGGCTTCCTGACGGGGCTGCTGTGTAATCGCCACGTCGAAAACCACACCGGGTTGTAAATCAGCAATCGGGTCTACCGGTATAGCATCAGCAGGGGGAATAGCAATGCGGAAAGGCACCGCTGCATCAAGGTTGAGGATCGCTTTGATGGAAAGTTCATTCAGTAAAAACTGGCTTTCGGCACCTACATAGGTAGCGCTGTCCCGGGCAAGCTGTGCTGAGAGTTCTGCAGCATTCAATTCGGGTAAGGCCCCTGCATCCACCCGTTTGCGGGTAATATTTAATTGCTCCCGGGTTTGGTTTACCTGTACAGAAGCTATCCGCATCTGTTCATGCGAAAGCAGTGCCTGCAAATAGGCTGATGCAATATTGAGTGAAATATCATTCTGAATCACCTCCGTTTGCTTTCGGGTGGCTTCGGCGGTGAGCTGATTGGCTTCTATTTGTCTTTTTTGAGCAAACCAGTTGAAAAGCGTCACATTGGTTTGAAAGGATCCATTCAAAAAGGTGATCTGATTATTGGTAAACTGGTTGGAGGTAGGGTCAATGCTTCTACCAAACTGTTCGCCCACCGAAGATTGAAAGTTTAGCGTTGGCCAACGGGCAACAAGACTTTGTTCGTAAGTGAGGTTGGAGAGATCTTCCTGCACTTTATTCTGCCGAACCTGAATGTTGTTTTGAATGGCAAAATCAACACAGCGCCTCAAATCCCAAACTTCCTGACCGGACACCATCTGCCCGAAGGCTAATCCCAAAATGATTAAAAATCCGTATTTCATAGCCTCAAAAGTACACCC
This sequence comes from Chitinophagaceae bacterium, assembly GCA_041739485.1. Taxonomy (GTDB): domain Bacteria; phylum Bacteroidota; class Bacteroidia; order Chitinophagales; family Chitinophagaceae; genus Phnomibacter. Next base: position 7,204 of record JBGSNV010000027.1, on the reverse strand, counting down.
ACAGATATCAAAGCCTGTCACATTCGGGATAAATGGACAAAACGGCTTACAAGCGTAAGATTTTTGATCTTTCCTTTTGAAAAGCAACCTGTAGATCCACAAACTACCCGTGTAAGAGGGATTAAAATCATTTTTCCGGAGAAGACGCTATGGATTCGAAGGCTTTTTTCAGGTCCTCAATTAAAAAGGAGGGCTCTTCAAGTCCAACGTACAACCGGCACATCCGGTGTGCTTCTATCTCCGGATCAAAGGCTTCGGGAGGTAAACCGGCACATCTCGGGATAATCAGGCTTTCGTGCCCACCCCAGCTTACCGCCATACGAAAATATTTTAAGGCATTGCAGAACTTTTCAATGGCTGCTATGGACCGGTATTTTAGAACAACCGTAAAAAGACCACAAGCCCCACTCATTTGCTTTTGGGCAAGAGCATACTGCGGAAACTCAGCATCGAGTGGAAATAATACCCGTTCCACTGCGGGATGGCTTTTCAGCCAATCCATTACTACACGGGTAGTCTGAGAAATTTTTTCAAGTCGTACTGGCAGCGTGCGCAATCCCCGGAGTAATAGCCATGCATTAAAAGGCTGAATCCCGCTCCCAATGGTTAATAACTCCTCATTAAATATTTTTTTCATCCGGCTGTGGCTACCTGTCAGTACACCGGCCACGGTATCGCTATGTCCACCTATATATTTGGTAGCGGATTGCAAACTCATATCAATCCCAAAACGGTGAGGCTGCTGATATAAAGGGGTGCAATAACTATTGTCGATGATGGTTGTAATATTTCTTTCTTTGGCAATCTTTGCAATCGCTTCCAGATCCTGCAATTCGTAAGTCCAGCTATTGGGGCTTTCCAGATAAAACAATGTGGTGTTGGGCAGGATGGTCTCTTCCCAGTTTTTTAAACGGGTACCATCTATAAAGCTATGTTGCACGCCCAAACGGGGTAAGGTATTGGCAAACATTTTTTGTGCCCAGGTATAAGGAGCCCGTACACTTATCATATGATCGCCTGCCTTTAAACTGCTGATAACCGATGCATAAATAGCCGCAGCTCCGCTGTTGAAAACCAGACAGTCTTCGGCGCCATCGAGTGCAGCGAGCTTTTTCCGTAAAATTTCTACGGTAGGGTTTAATCCCCGGCTATACAGGTAGCCGCCATATTCATCGTCAAAGGCTTTGCGCAAATCCGCAACCGTTTCAAATAAAAAATTACTCGTTTGAACGATAGGAGGTGCTACAGCATTAAAATACGAGCCATGTTCCTCTCCCAAATTATTAATAATGTATGATACATCCATCCCTTACTCCTCAATTTCTGCATTGCCTGAAACGGCTTTTTTCCAGGCAAAAAATAAAAGTACAAAAAATAACAAAAGCCCTACGCCAATCATAGCAGCCTTCCAGTTGTCGATAACGACCGCAGTAGCCACTACAATATAGGACATTATGAAAAGAACAGCCAGAATAGAAGTCCATCTTTTCAAACTGCCCTTAACGAGGTGGTCATTGAATTTGCGTTTACGCAAAATAAGCAGGGCGGCAGCAGCCGTTATAAATCCCAGCGAATCCAGAAAAATGGAAAACCCGAGAATATTATTTACGCCTTTACCAAAAAAAGTAATAAGAATGGTTACTCCGGAAAACACAACCAAACCGGGTACAAGTGCCTGTGTTTTGGGATGCTGAAAACTGAAAATTTTGGGTAATACACGATCAATACTCATGGCATACATCACCCTTGGGTTGCTCATCAGCAAAATGTTTACATAAGCCAGTACACTGATGAACATGGCGAAATCGAAAACCTTACCACCGATCTTACCAAACCAGGCTTCGAAAAGCAAAGCTCCAATGGAAGTTGCATTTTTCATTTTTTCGAATCCAATTACATTTACGTAAGCATAATTCACCAGCATGTACAACGTAATGATGATAAAGATCCCTATAAAAATACTTTTCTGTAGGGTTCCCTCCTTTTGCACCTCTCCACCAAAGTTGATGGTTTGCTGATAACCACCCTACGTAAAGGAAACGGCTACCATACTCACCACAAATAATAGTAAAGCATTGTTGCCATCGTATACCCGAACCGGATCGTTGGTATACCCATGCGGATCTACCTGAATACCCGTAAACATGGCCGAAATAAGAATCAGTACCAATGCTACTTTCAGCACCATTAAAACATTCTGTGTACGACTACTCGTTTTTAACCCGAGCAGATTTATAATAAAAAATAAACCAATTGCCACTGCTGAAACGGTAATATTAAAAAGGTCACCTATTTGTTTGCCAAACAGTAAATCGCTTGCATATTCTGCACCAATGAGTGCCACCACCCCCAAAGAAGCAGCGTTACTGATGATGATGAGGATATTGATGGTAAACCCGACGGAAGGATGGTAGGCAAATGAGAAAATTTTATAATAGGCTCCTACGACCGGCAACCGCTCTCCAATTTCTGCAAAAACCAAAGCTCCCAGCAATGCAATAACACCGCCGGCCGCCCAGGCAGCATAAAACACTTCGGGTATCCCACTTTTAGCAGCAATACCGGCCGGGGTTTTAAATATACCCATACCAATCACCAGGCTGATAACGATGACGACGAGATCGAATAACCGAAGTTTTGTGTTGCTCTGCATAAAGAGATTGGTTGCGGGTGCTAAAATAGGAGAATTAATGAAAGGACGGGATTTTTATGATTTTAAAAAAAAATGAGAACAGATTACCACTTTCCCCTAAAAAAGGTGCGTTGATATATATCGCTTCACTTTAAAAAATTTAAATTATGCATTACGTATTCAATTTACGAAGAACAGGAGTTATTATATTCAGCGCTATTGCTTTACTTTTTTGCTTCCTCCCTTCCTGTAAAAAAACCATCAGCACCGATGCCGGGGGAAATATTACCAATGACGCTGCCAATATCAATGATTATATCAGCTCCTTAAATTACAATCCGGAGGATTTGCTCAATGTACAGAAGACGGACGGTTTGACGACCAAACGATCCGTAAAAGAAACAGTATCTGATCCGCGTACCCGAACGGGAGGCTACTATAACACCTGCTCTAAAACCACTTATTCGCTTTTAAATAATGCGGATGATATAGCCATTTTACGCCCAACCAATGGAATTATTTATCCCGGGGCACTGGTAAAAGGAGATGGCTCCTTACTCGATGGCGCGCCTACCCCCATTACTATCCCTAGAGCACCACTCAATTTGCGGATAGATTTGCCGGGCATTTCAGAGAATGGAAATCTTATTATAGAGAATCCAAATAACAGTACCGTACAAAGTGCCATTGATAACGGACTACAATGGTGGAATAACAATGCCTATCAGGAGGGTTATGTAAATCCGGCATATATCAGTTATAAAGCAAGTACTTCTTACAGTCAAAAACAACTTGCGATAGATGTGGATCTAAATGTAGAATGGGCCAGTAATTCAGTATCAGGACAATTCAGCAAAACCAGCAGCACTACCAAAAAAGTTGCTATGATGGTTTTCAAACAAGGATTTTACACAGTTACCATGAATACCCCTCAATCGCCGGCAGAAGTATTTGGAACCGCAGTAAACCTCCAAGCTATAAAAACAGCCATGAATAACGAAGAACCACCTGCCTATGTACATAGTGTTGTTTATGGACGAATCATTATGTTTAGAATGGAAAGCACAAGCAATGCTACAGACACAGAAATGGAAACGGCCTTAAAATATACCACCGGAGTAACGACGCTTACCGGTAGTGCCAAGCTCCGTATTGAATCTATACTCAATAATACCAATACCGAGGTTATTACCATTGGAGGTAATGCGAATGTGGCATCGAATGCTGTAACAGCCCGTAATTTTGCAGATCTTGCCCCCATCTTAAAAGGTGATAATGCAGTTTATTCTAAAAACAACCCCGGGGTACCTATTGGATATACCATCCGATATTTAAAGGATAATACCATTGCAAAAATGGGATATAGTACGGAATATACTGTACCGGAATGTAAGAAAGAAATGGTACCCTCTGCTATCCTTAGTTTTCAAAATGACGGAGGATATGAAGCAAGGGCTACCCTCAGGTTTAAGAATGCCTCGGGATCTGCTAAAACATTATCTACCAGCATTCCAACTTTTGGTTTAAAAAAGTTGACGCTTCCGGCCGGATCCAATGACATCACGATTGATTATGATTATAAAAGCTTTTTTACCTGGTACGATCTAAAGACCCTTAAAATGAGCATTCCGGTAGAAGCCTGCTATAAAAGCTACGGTACTACTTTTTCACCTCAGTTTGTAAAGATAAATTGCCAATAAGCTACCAAAGCGGCAATTAGAGCGAAGCAGATTCAGGGATTCGGCAAAATTTGCCGGATTTCCTGAATCTGCTTTTCATATTTTTCGGGCATAGATTCCAGAGAAGTGAGTGCCAATTCAAGAAGAGGGGCTGCTATTTCATTTTTTTGAAGCGCCCTGAGGCAAAGCGAATACTGATAAGCAGCAAGTCCTGTTTTATCATGTCCTTCGGGATACCCTGCTTTATTAATTTCGTAAGCTTTTTGTAGCCAGGATAATGCCTGAGTGTATCGTTTGGTTTCATAATAAAGTAAACCGATTTTAGATAAATGAATGGCTTCCCTAACATTTCCATTTTCGTATATATCCTTACTTATAGCATATCCTTTCAATAAAAGGATTTCTGCTTCAGCATAATTCTTCTGTCGCAGTTTTATATTCCCCATCGCATCTAACATTACACCCACATAAAAATGATCGGGGCCATAGGTCTTCTTTATAAATGAAATTGATCTTTCATATAATGAAAACGAAGAATCAAAAAATTGCAGGCTTGAGAATATTCGCGCTAAATTGCTTTGGGCAGCAATACACTCCGGGTGAGCACTATCCATAACAAGGTAATATTGACGCAGGGACTCCCGGGCCAAAGGCAATGCTCCTTCAAAATCGCCCATATCCTGTTTGGAGCTTGACAAAAAATTAAGCGTATAGGCAAGATCAGGATGGGGAGAATCAAAAAGTTCTTGCTTCATGCGGTAGGAGGCCATTAGAAAAGAATCAGCTGCCTGATAATTTCCCAGTTTACGCTGATTGATTCCCATAGCCATTAAATCTTCTGCAAGGATTAGATCAGGAGCTTTGATATTTTCCTTGTGTATATTATAAACTACCTGCTGAAAGCTGTCGGCAAGCATAAAATTACCCATATTATAATACAGCACACTGATTTCATACAGCGTTGTGAGTCCTTCTTCCCCGTCTTCCATCCCGAAGTCCTTGTAGATGCCGGAAGCTTTCAGCAGGTATTGAAGGGAAGAATCATACTCCCCCATATTATTCATGACCGAAGCCCGCAGAACGTAGCACGGAGCTATTTCTAAAGGATTATCCGGAAAGGCTTCCCTGCTCAAACCGATAGCACGAAGCGATAAGGTGTCTGCTTGCGGATAAACACCCAATGCATTGAATGCAGAGGCCATTTGCCGGAGAAGGGTAGATAGCACATCGGGTTGATCGATTAAATCTTTTTCCATTTGTTCGGTTCCCTGCTGCAACAAGGCGACGGCCGTTATATCTTTTCCTGTACCGAGGTTTGGATCAGCCATTTGAAAAATATTCAGCATAGCCTTCATGATCTGATTACTTTTGGCTGCTTCCTTAACAGCGATATCCCGCTTTTTCTTTAACTCAAGGGTATAACCTGTAACTGTAACCGAAAGCACAAGCAATCCTATTAAAAGGCTCGCTGCCCATTTCCGGTTTCTTTTTAAAAATTTCCCAAATACATAACCGGCAGGGGCTACTCTTGATTTGACAGGAAAATTATTCTGCCATGCTTTTAAATCGTCGGCAAGTTGTTCCATCCCCTTATATCTATCCTCCGGTTTCTTAGCCAATGCTTTTCTGCAAATGGCTTCAAGGTCCTCATTATGCAGAGTTCCGGCAATCCCCTGATTATTCCGGGGAGGTTCTTCCTGTTGATCCAATAAGCGGGGAGAAGCACTTAAAATAGCTTTTGACAACGCATGACTGTCAGTAAGGGTATCCTGAAAAGGATGCGTTCCTGATAATATTTCGTATAGTAAAGTACCCGCAGCATAAATATCCGCAGGTGTACCCACCGGGAGTCCCTGAAGCTGCTCAGGCGCTGCATATCCAAGGGTAAACTGATAGCTGACAGGCCCTTTTGAATCACCCTCTGATTGATCTGCAGAAACGGACGGGCTAAAGGATTGAGCCACCCCAAAATCAAGCACCTTTACCAATCCATCCTGATTAACCAAAATGTTTCCAGGTTTTAAATCAAGATGCACAATCAGCCGGGAATGGGCATATTGCATAGCCTCACATACCTGTAAGAAAATATTTATTTTATCCTTGAGCGATAAATAAGGATCTGCACAATATTCGGTTATTTTTTGGCCTTTTACCAATTCCATCGTAAACCATGGCCGGTTGTCGGGTCCTAAACCCCCATCGAATAGGGTAGCAATATTTGGATGTTGCAAATTGGCAAGAATTTGCCTTTCTTTTTTAAAGTCATCTGTAAACTTTTCATTGTACAGTCCAGGTCTGATAAGTTTTAAAGCTACGGTCTGCTGAAATTGCTCCTCCCGGTCAGCCGTAAAAACGGAACCCATTGCTCCGGAACCCAACAACCCGGTAATTCGGTAAACTCCGATTTTCGACCCGACCAGGGAAACATCACTCGTTAAGTCCTGCCAAATACCTGCCGCAGACTGATAAAGCATTGGGTGTAAAGCATCCCCTTCTTCTACCATTTTTTTTATAAGTCCGCTATATTCCGGATATTGCTTTTCTGTTTCCAGAAAAAACAAATCCCGATCGGCAGAAGATAAATCCATCGCCTCCTGAAAAAGGAGATCAATCTTTTCCCAATCGGAAGCATTAAAATCTTTCATAGTATTCCTTTAAACCTGAGCTTTTACCTGTATACTCAACCAGGCTTTTGCCAATCTCCAATCCCTGCGAATGGTATCTATGGATACGTCAAGTACCTCTGCGATTTCTTCATGTTTAAACCCACCAAAAAAATAATACTCAACCACTTTTGATTGTCTTGAATTTAATTCGTTTAAAATTTTTAAAGATTCATGGAGTGCTAAGATTTCATCGGTGGTTGTTTCCACAGCAACCAAATGTTGTCCGT
>JBGSNV010000403.1:0-3067 GCA_041739485.1 Chitinophagaceae bacterium | reverse complement strand
ATATATTTCCTCAGCGACGTACATCTTGGTGCTCCCAATGAGACCAAAAGCAGGGAGCGGGAAAAAAAACTGGTTCGCTTTCTGGATCAGGCAGCTCAGGATGCTGCTGTCATTTTCATTGTTGGCGATCTATTTGATTTCTGGTATGAATATAAAAAAGTAGTTCCAAGAGGATATGTCCGTATTTTGGGTAAACTGGCAGCATTAGCAGATCAGGGTATTGCCATCCATTTTTTTGTAGGAAACCACGACATGTGGATGCGGAATTATTTTCAGGAGGAACTTAATATGCCGGTTTACTTTTCAGAAAAAACCTTCACCTTCAACAATACCCGGTTTTATATTGCCCATGGTGACGGACTAGGCCCGGGAGATCACGGGTATAAATTTCTTAAAAAAATATTCCGTAATCCTGTCTGTCATTGGCTTTTTGGCATTTTGCCCCCCGCTGTTGGTTTGGGGCTCGCCAATTTCTTCAGTCGCAAAAGCCGCGAATCGATAGATGATCACGAAAAGGAATTTTGGGGTGCAGATAAAGAATGGCTGATGATCCATAGCCGGGAAGTTCTGCAAAAAGAACACTTTGATTACTTTGTGTACGGACACCGGCATGTACCCGGTGTACATCCTTTGACTGAGAACAGTACCTATGTAAATCTCGGAGACTGGATTACCCATTTTACCTATGCTGTTTGGGATGGCAGCGAAATGACTCTGAAAAAATTTGAAGCGTGAAAAAAGCCCGCACTCCTGCAAAAGGGGGCCTCCTGGCCCTGTACCTGCTCTTACTTATGGCAACTTTTGCCGCAGAAACAAAGGCGCAATCCCTGGCCGAAAGTTTTCCGCTTGTAAAAGTCCTCAGCGACAGCCTTCTTGATTTTGAAGTAGATAATCTGGGCAAACTCTACCTGATAGGAGCCAATCAGCAACTTAAAAAACTGGATCAAAACTTCGACTCCGTTGGTATATTCAATGATCTTCGCAAGTTTGGACAACTCCACAGTATTGATGTAAGCAATCCGCTGAAAGTACTTTTATTCTACAAAGAATTCAACACTATTCAAGTCCTTGACAGGTTTCTGAATGTGCGCAGCACACTCGATCTGAGGAAAGCAGGCATCCTTCAGGTAAGTGCTATTACCCAAAGCTATGACAACAATATCTGGCTGTTTGATGAGCTCGACAGCAAGATTAAAAAAGTGGATGAGGCAGGCAAACTATTGCTGGAATCTCCCGATTTCAGGGTCCTGTTTAATGAACCACTTCAACCTTATAAACTGGAAGATTTCAATAAATATCTTTACGCTTACGACCCCAATATCGGGCTGCTTGTAATGGATTACTTCGGGGCTTACCGCAACATGATTCCATTTACCGGATGGAAAAACCTGCATGGCATCAGCAAAGGCATTGTAGCTACCGATGACGCAGGATTGTTGTACTACCAACCCGGTCAGCTCGAACTGAAAAAACTGCCTTTACCCGAAGCCTTTCTTGATGCAATAAAGATTCGGGTATACAATCAGTTTCTTTATGTGTTAGGTAAAAACGGGCGTTTTCGCATTTATAAGCTCCCCGGATAAAAATCAATTAGCAGCGCTGTTTTTGAAAAGGGCAGCTAATTGTACATCGGCTCTTTCCCCGTTTCCAAACTCAACGATGCGGCCTACTTCGAGCCCGTCCTTCATCACCATTATGGTAGGCACATTTACAATATTGAGTGGCCGGTGTAAATTGCCATGTCCGTTTTTTTGACGATCCAACGCAATGATAACCATCCGGTGATCGGGAAACTCAGCGGCTTCAAGTGTAGCTAAGTACTTGGGTACTATCTGATGCGAATCGTGACACCATGTTCCAAGAAACAAAAGGACCTGATAGTCGTAGGCTTTTTCTGCGATGATAGCTACAGCTTCTTTGTTGGGTTTAAAGTATTTCAGCGTTTCGCCATACCAGGCAAAATCCGGATCCTCACTTAGTTGTGCCTTTGTAATAAATCCTTTCAGGATTTTTTTTTCTTCCGCATCGGGAAGCGTTTCATATAATGGATAGGTATTTTGGGCCATGCCCTTTATACTCAGCAAACACATAAGGATCAGTCCGAAAATATTTATAGCTTTCATTTCTATGCTTCTTTTTTAACGTGTAAGATAATCATTATCAAAAAGGATAATCAATGGCTCAGACCTTAAAGATTCACTTTTAGCTCCTGCAAAAAGGTCTTTAGTTGTACCATCCGCTCTACAAGCGTAAAATTATCCAAAGCACGGTTGGTATTTTTCAGGTATTCTCTTGCTCCTTCAATGGTAAACTTCCGCACCCTGAGCAGGTGGTAAATCAACTGCAGGTGTTTGATATCGATCGGACGAAAATAACGATCTCCCTTTTTATTCTTTTTAGGTTTCAGAATTGAAAACTCATTTTCCCAGAATCGCAAAAGCGATTGGTTCACCCCAAGCATATTAGCAGTTTCCCGCATAGAATAATATTGCCTTTTGAAAAGGTCTTCATCGGGAGGGATATTCAGTTCCCCTTTTTGCCCGGCAGGTAATTCGCCGGCTGAGGCTTCTTTGTCCTCAAGATTATTCGGGCCGGCTTCCTCTTCCTGTCCGGTTTCAGCCTTTTCAATTATTTCAAGCGAAGGTGTTTCCACATCATCAGCCGGGTTGCTTTCTGCCTCTTCTGTAGCAAGTATAATCTCTTGCTGCGCCGGATTTTCAGTCCTCAATTTGGAAGCTTCTTCTTCCCGCTCCTCCGAACCGGCAAATGGCAAAATGGTCTCCGGAGCTATTTCTATGGTTAGCTCCTTTACTGGATCCTCCCCCGATCCTGATTCTTCAACCGATGCTGTCTGAATTTTGGTTTCAGGGGATGGCAAACCGGATACAGCCTCATCCGAAAGGTCGGATTCTATAGACGATCCGGTGACTTCTGATTCCCTAAGCAGCAGCTGTTCTGTGGATGAATCTGATATTTTAGCCTCAACAGGAGGGCCTGAAACTTCTGTTTTATCAGTAGCTTTAAAAACATCCTCAGACGCTTCGTTTTGAATACCGGGAACGGTCTC
>JBGSNV010000348.1:0-4956 GCA_041739485.1 Chitinophagaceae bacterium | reverse complement strand
GGAGTATTTTGATAATATATCTCCTATTGATGGAAAGCCCTTTACCAAAGCCGCAAGGGGCAACAAGGAGGATATAGAAAAAGCATTGGATGCGGCACATGCGGCCTTTCCAAAGTGGAGTAAGTCAAGTGCTGCCGAGCGCAGCAATATCCTTATCCGTATTGCGCAACGCATCGAAGACAACCTTGAGCATCTTGCCCGGGTGGAAACTGTAGATAACGGAAAAGCTTTGCGCGAATCGAGGGCTGCCGACTTACCCTTGGTGGTGGATCATTTCCGTTATTTCGCCGGGGTCATCCGAAGCGAGGAAGGATCGATCAGCGAACATGATGAAACTACCGTGAGTATCGTCATCCATGAACCGATTGGGGTGGTGGGTCAGATTGTTCCCTGGAATTTCCCTTTGCTGATGGCTACCTGGAAAATAGCTCCGGCATTGGCTGCCGGTTGTTGTGTGGTTGTAAAACCCGCTGAGCAAACCCCCACCAGCATTATGGTGCTGATGGAACTGATTGGCGACTTACTGCCGGATGGGGTATTAAATGTGGTAACCGGTTTTGGCCCCGAGGCTGGCAAACCGCTTGCAACGAGCCCGCGGATTGCTAAAGTGGCGTTTACCGGTGAAACCACTACCGGCCGTTTGATTATGCAGTATGCAAGCGAAAATCTGATACCGGTTACCATGGAATTGGGCGGGAAATCCCCCAATATCTTTTTACCAAGTATTGCCGATGCCGACGATGACTTTTTCGACAAATGTGTAGAAGGTGCGGTAATGTTTGCCCTCAATCAGGGGGAGGTATGTACCTGTCCAAGCCGGGTATTGGTACACGAAGACATCTACGACCGTTTTATGGAGCGGGTCATCAAGCGTACAAGATCCATTAAGGTGGGCAATCCGCTTGAAGAAGACACCATGATGGGTGCGCAGGCGAGCGAAGATCAATATAACAAAATCCTCAGCTATATGGATGTGGGTAAGCAGGAAGGCGCTGAGCTCCTGACCGGTGGGGGAGCATTTAATCTTAATAGTGGATTGGAACATGGCTATTATATTGAGCCAACCATTTTTAAGGGAACCAATAAAATGCGCATTTTCCAGGAGGAGATCTTTGGACCGGTCACTTCGGTTACTACTTTTAAAACGACCGAAGAAGCGATTGCCCTCGCCAATGAAACCTTATATGGTCTCGGTGCCGGCGTATGGACCCGCGATGCGCATGAGTTGTATCAGGTACCAAGAGCCATTCAGGCCGGACGGGTTTGGGTGAATTGTTACCACCATTATCCTGCACATGCGCCGTTTGGAGGCTATAAAAAATCTGGTTTTGGCCGCGAAAATCATAAGATGATGATGGGACATTACCGTCAAAGTAAAAATATGCTGATCAGTTACAGCAAAAGCAAACTTGGTTTCTTTTAAGCAAGCGCAAATACACGCAAAAGGGACTACCTTTCGGGTAGCCCTTTTGTATTTTTCAGCATGAATAAATTAATATTTTATGATACCGAGAGTCATTGTAACAGTTGCAGCGGCTGATCTGATTAAAGACCTGAAAAAGCGACATGGGGAGCTGATGTTTCATCAGAGCGGAGGTTGCTGCGATGGCAGTTCGCCCATGTGTTTCGAAAAAGGAGATTTTAAAACCGGCAGCAGCGATGTCCGGCTCGGAACCATAGATGACTGTGCCTTTTTCATGGCTTCCGATCAGTTTGAATACTGGAAACATATGCAATTGATACTCGATGTAACGAAAGGGCGGGGGAGTAGCTTTTCGCTTGAAATACCGCTTGGGGTTCGCTTTCTTACCAAAAGCAGATTGTTTACCGATGAGGAATTGCCTCAGCTTGAACCGGTGCAATCGGGAGAAGAATTAGAGGTTTAAGCCACCTTGCTGAAAAAAAAAAGAACAGCCGGTCTCTTAGGGAGAGCCGGCTGTTTTAGTGGTGGAGGTGCCTTGAAGGATAGCCTTGGTGCTTGTCCTTTTGCACCTGTTACCGTTCAAACTGAATCTTAGTTCTCCATAGCGGCTACACTTGCCTTGGTACGCATAAAGAACATCCGGGTGATAAAAATGCCCTGTCCGTCCTGTCCGCCGGCGTCGCTTTCGACTGCACTTGTTACATAAACAAATTTCCAGCCCTCTGCCGAAAGCTCCATAATGCGGGCACCAATCATGGCATCATTCGAGGCAATGTTTTGAAAATTGATTCCTCCGAGACTGTAGAAATTAAGCATCTTGGTTTCATCAAATTTGTCCACTTTTAGATCCTTCCGGCGAGGAAGCGCTTTGTCGGCCTTTTTACCATCTGTGCGGCTTGCTTTAAATTCTTCAGTGTTGATTTCGGTCATGTTCTCAATCATCCGCGAACGGCCAAGCCCCGCGGGAACAATCGATTCAATAACGGTTACCACTTTCCATTCAGGTACTTCCTGTGCCTGCACGTTGGCGACGAAAACGGCTGAGCCGAGTAAAATCATTGCGAGTGTCTTCATGATCATTGATTGTTTTTTTTAATGAATGTGTGTGTGATTAAAAATGCTTTGCAAAGGAATTCCCAATCACACTGATTTTTAATACCAGAAATACTATTTATATATCATTTAATAAATAGGTACCTAAAGAAACAAAAAGAGATTAAAATATACAAGCGGTAAAAAAGTATCGTTCCGGTGACAAGTAGCATATCTGTTTCATGGAAACATTAATACAGTACAAAAAAAATGGGGCCTCCCGAAAATCGGAAAGCCCCATTTACATTTAGAAAAAAGAAAACTATAAGGCTTTCAGTACAAGATCTGTCATTGTTTTCAGCCGGGAAGGTTCCAGCCAGCGGGTAATGATCACAAGGTCATGTTCCTCATCCACCACAATAAAATTACCTCCGAAACCCTGCGCCGAATAAATGTCTTTCGATCCGGAACTGATATTGTTTTCTGCATTGGTCCACCACATAAATCCATAAGAAGGATTGACTGCCGATGAAACCCGCGAATCACGGATCCATTTTTCTGAGATCAATTGTTTTTGCTGCCACTTTCCTTTGCGGGCAAAAAGCAAACCAAACCTCGCCTGATCGTAGGTATTGATAAAAACCCCGCCGCCATGATGTCCGCCTCCGCTTACCGATTGCATCATCAGACCATCTACATTTTCAAAAGCATCGGGATAGCCATACCACCGCCAGGTAGTGGAAGCGCCGATCACATCCATGATATTTTCTTTTAACACCACCGGCAGCGGTTTGCGCCATACCTGCATCAGAGCATAGGCTGCCAGATTCACCCGTACATCATTGTATTTGAAAACCGTACCCGGTTCATTTAATTTCCGGTTTTTCCAGTCATCCACACCCCCTTCGCGGGGTGGCCGGTCGGCCCAGTCGCTGATACCATGCAGCGTACCCGACCAGTCGGAGGATTGGGTAAGCAAATGCCGCCAGGTGATTTTTCTATTGTGATCGCCGTCAAACTTTCCATCCATTACATAGGAATTGAGTTTGTCATCCACCGAGCCGATCAATCCTCTGTCGAATGCCAGCCCGGCCACCGCCGAAAGATAACTTTTGGTTACACTGAAGGTCATGTCCACCCGGTTCAGATCACCCCATTTGGCAACGATATAGCCATTCTTTAAAATGATACCAGCAGGACCTCCCCGGCTTTTGGTGGGGCCCAGTATTTTGTAATCCGGTTCGCGTACATAGGCTTTCAGATTGGCGATCCTGAGGTCAACGTCAAGCTTTACCTCGTTAGCCATTGCAAACCGTACGGCACTATCAATCCATTCAGTTTTTAACTGCAACGCAGCAGGCTGCTTTTCCATCCATACTGAATCCGGGTAGTACGGTTTCTGCGCAGTAACTCCATTCGTAAAAACGAATACCAGCAGAACCACCCGGGCGGTTTGTTTTATGATACTTCTATATGTCATATTCTTTTTTGTGAAACGTGAAAGGTGAAACAAGCCTTACTCATGCGCTTTCTAAACCCCAACAATAAACACTAAACAATAAATCAAAAACAAGAAAAACCATAAATAATAAACACCCCAGCAATATACCATAAACCACAAACCAAGTAAACGCCAAACCTTGTGCCGCTTGGTGCGCCTTGTGGCTTGGTGGTTCAAAAGGGTCATTGTATCGCAACGTCCCCTACGTTCCTCCGGGAGACGTTGCTCGAAGGGTGAAACAGGTGAAAAGAGAAAAGTGAAACGTCAAAGGTGAAACGTCAAAAGCCACACCCTCACGCTCCCTCACACCTAATAATAATAAATAATAAACAATAAATCCTAAATAAATAATCCCTCAACCACAAACCATAAACCGTAAACAAAAAACACACCTGAACAATAAATACTAAACAATAAACATGTAAAACCATAAACAAACTCCCACTCAACCTATAACCACAAACCCAATAATAAATACTAAACAGTAATTACTCAAGAAATTCCAAATTAAAAAATCCCAAATCCCAAACCCAATAATAAATACTAAACAATAAACCAAAAACAAAGAAAACCACAAACAAATAAAAACGCCTACTTCTTCGCTGCAATCGTTTCCAGCATCAGTTTCACCGCAGCTTCGAGTTGGGCATCTGTTCCTTTCAAAAAATCTTCATATTTCAGCGGAACCCGAATATCCGGTTCTACCTGCAGATTTTCTGTTGGCCGGTTTTCCGCACCAATTGTTGCTACCATGGGAATGCCAAATACAATCGATGGATCGATCTGTGTTTCCCACCATACAGCGGTACCCGTGCCGGGCACAGGCATACCTACCAATTTGCCTGCATTATTTTGCTTGTAGATGTAGGGAAAAATATGGGCATCGCTGTAATTACTTTCGCTGATTAATACGGTGCTTGGCTTGGTCCAGCGTCCCATCGGTTCTCCGTCTTTCATTCGGTTTCCCTGTGGGGCAAAATCGAGATAGCGCGGGCCGGTC
>JBGSNV010000324.1:0-8061 GCA_041739485.1 Chitinophagaceae bacterium | reverse complement strand
AGTTGCACTACCGGCGAACTTGCCCGGATGTTTCAGGTTCTCTATGTGCCGGCCTTACAGCTTGAAGTTGTGCCTTGTTCCGGTTGGCAAAGAACGATCGATTTTCAGCATCAGGGTATTCGGTTTTACCCTACATCTCCTGCCATTCAAAATGTGGAAACCGCTTTGTTATATGCGGGAATGGGTATGTTGGAAGGTATCAATGTACAGGAGGGGCGGGGAACGGGTTTCGCTTTCCGGCAGGCAGGAGCCCCATGGATCGATTCTTATGAGTGGCTGAAAAGCTTAGAAGGGGTTGATAATGAAGGAGTTGAATTACGTGGTGTCCGGTTTAAGCCGGCATGGGGACTTTATGCCGGACAGCCATGTCAGGGATTGCACTTTGAAGTGACCCATCCCCAAACTTTTCGTCCGGTTGCGTTTGCCTGGGATTGTATGGCTGCTTTAATGAAAATTTATCCCGAAAATATGCAACCCCGCCTGTACAAAACAATGGCCAACCCTTCCGGAGCAAGGCATCTTGATCTGCTGACCGGAATCCCGGGTTCTTTTGGTAAGCTAAGGCTTGGAGTAACACTCCCGACCAACGTTGCTGATAACTGGATGGCTCTTATGGCTCCTTATTTATTGTACACATAAATAGGGGAGATCCGGATGAAAAGCCCGGTTTACCCGATTTCAAGGGATGCTTCTCCCGGTTTGGCATATTTGAATCTTGCAAGTTTTTGGGTGGTATAATAAGCATCGAGTCCGGTACTCACAACGGCCTCCTCCTTTTCCAAATTTAGAAATCCATCTGCCGCAAGCAGGTTTTCCTGTACCCAAATCTGCTCAATACTACCAATAATAAAAAAGGTTTGGTTGTGCTTGATTGGTAAGATCTCAACAAGTTTCAGCTCATATTGAACAGCACTTTCGGCAACAACAGGTGCAATACAGCCCCCCTTAAAAGTAGCGGTAAGGCCCACTTCATCAAACTCATTGATGCCGGCATCGTATTTGGCACTGCTTTGGTGCGCTTTATCTATAAAGCTGGGATGCACACTATTCAGGGTCCAGAAACCATGGGTTTCAATATGAGATAAAGTATGAGGCGCTGCGGCCCGGGGTCTGTTTACCATGCCAACCAGCGCAGGGTCTGCCCCAAGATGAACAATATTATGAAACAAAGCGAGGTTGGGGATGCCTGCAGGAGATAGTGTACCCACCAGATGGGTGGGTTTAAATCCTGTAAGGCTGTTCAGCAGGTTGGCCCGGTAAAAACGCTCCCATTGGATAAAATCCTCTTTGGTAAAATGCAACATAGATCAAATACTAATAACAAGATAATAGCCCATTAACAGGCAAACAATGATTTTGAAAAGCGAACCCCCTAAAAAACCAAGAAATGCCCCAAAAGCCGCCTTCAATGCTTTTTTTTGGGTTTGATTGGCCAACAATTCTCCTAAAAAAGCCCCCGCGAAGGGGCCAATGATTATGCCCCAGGGGCCCAGCCAGAATGCCGCCAAAAAACCGATGGTGCATCCCCACATACCATATTTACTACCCCCCAATTTTTTGGTACCCCAAACCGGGATATAATAATCCAGCACCAATACGACCATAACAATAGCGCCCCAAGTCAATAGAAATGTAGCGGAGTAGGCATCAGGTTCCCGGATTTGCTGAAGCCAAAGCCCGGCATAAGCGACGGGAGGACCGGGCAGGGCCGGTATTAAGAAGCCCATCAATCCCAAAATAATAAAAAGGAAGCCTAAAGCTATCCAAAGCCAGGTCATTTATTCAGCTTGTATATTCAAAACCTTATTACGTCCCGAAATTACGTATACCAGGCCTGACAGCAAACTAAAAAGCAGCAGAGTGATTACCCAAAATACTTTTTCATTTTTGCTAATAGTGACGGATCCCAATACTTCGCGAACACTAAGGATAACAAAAACAAATGCAGAGCAATAAGCCATAGGTAAAACAAAGTTGAAGTTTTCTGCGCCGAGCGTTTCTACAATGTGAAAGGAGAAGCCCCACAGAAGCAGAACAGCAGCTACAAAATAAATGGGAACAGTTGCTTTGGAGGAAAAAGGTTGCATAACATGTTTTTCTCAAATTTAATTTTTTGAGTTGGTAAATGCAAGGGGTTTATACCTGATTTTTCAGAAATCACAAGCCAATGCCGGTTATTTTGCGGTAAAGGTCCATGGCATACAGGTCGGTCATGCCAGCCACATAATCCACGGATCCCTGCAGATTGTGGTAGATCGACTTTTCTTTAGGATCTACCCCGTATTGTGCCGGAATCAGTTTGAACAGTTTGCCGGATTTACTTGCGCCTGGATCGAGCACTGCACCCACCAAATGCTCCAGTAAAGCCCCGATCACATTATATCCAGCTACTTCTATCTCAACCACCGAACGATGATTGTAGATTTGTGCTACGGAGAACTGATCAATTTTTTTCATCAGCGCCTTTTCGTTTTCCGGTAGAAAATCAACCAGTGGTTTGTTCAGATTCCCGGCCAGAAGTTCCGCTTCATTTTCCATAAAAATGTCCCGCATCCGATAAACGAGGTGGTTGATTAGTTTGGCCCTTAAATATTGAACCTGCTGATTGGCATCCCGGATCTGACTCAGATTTTTTTCAACGAGAGTCCGGGCATTATATCCGTCCTCATCATCAAAAAAGGCCAGGAAAAGTTCTTTTAACTGAATAAGCGAAATGATACCAAGCCGGTGGGCATCTTCAAAATCAATCACCCGGTAGCAAATATCATCTGCAGCCTCTACCAGATATACAAAGGGATGACGGGCATACACTTCATTTTCTGATTCTGTTTGAGGAATACCAAGCGCAGAAGCTATTTGCTGCCAAACCGGAATTTCACTATCAAAAAATCCGGATTTCTTGGTGGCCAGCTGTTGCTTATTGAAACCGGCCAACGAAGAACATGGATATTTCACAATAGATGCCAGCGTTGTAAACGTAAGCCGGTAGCCACCGGGAAGGGGTTCTCCAAAATTATGGGTCAGGGTGCGGAGTGCATTGGCATTCCCTTCGAAATACAGAAAATCACGCTGCTGATTGGGAGTGAGTTCTGTTTCGAAACGATGCTTTGCTTCCCCGGTCAGGCTTCTGAAAAATACCCGGATTGCCTCTTCGCCACTATGACCAAAAGGAGGATTGCCAATATCATGCGCCAAACAGGCTGCTGCAATTACATTGGGCAATTCATATTTATAAAATTCGGTAAAACCTTCCGTGATTTCTCCGTATTGCTGAACAATCTGATCGCCCACGGCTTTGCCAAGTGAACGACCTACGGAAGCTACCTCGAGGCTATGGGTTAGGCGGTTATGTACAAATACGGCTCCGGGCAAAGGAAAAACCTGCGTTTTGTTTTGCAGCCGGCGAAAGGCAGATGAAAAAATAATGCGGTCATAGTCCCTTATAAAAGAAGTGCGGGCTACTTCTCCGGGTCCTTTTTCTTTAGGCACAGATCCGGTTCGCTGCGCACTGTACAAATTTTGCCATTGCATGGCTGCGAAGATAGATGATTGAATAGCAATAATCAGATTGGGTAAATCAGCCTATAATGTGATTAATTTTCTTTACATAAAAATTAAAAACCCGGATTAAAAAAGTCAGTCGTACAGTTGTTGGCACAAAAAACAAAGTTGTTTTACCGGAAATTTATTTTAGCGGCTAGCATTCTCGTTTTATATGCCAAGGAGTACTAAAGCAGCAATGAAGTTCCTGTAGTTATGCTTTCTAAACCCTATAAACCCGCCCTTGTCTCCTATAGGATCTCCGTTTCTTTTGTTTTTACATTCACAACACTAAGTCCTTTAATAGAGGCAAGTCTGTCTTCTTTACCAAGTAAAGACAAGGAATAATCCGGGTTCCGGCCCTCCCTGAATTTGCTTTCCTTCCAGGCTTCATGTACGGTTAATTCTCTTACTTTTTCGTTCAGTAAATCCTTTCTTACAAAATACACATTGTTGCCAGCCAAATTACATCCTACCAACGCATACCCCTTTTGCACAGCCAAATAGTTGAGTGCAGGCATAGATGCCCCCCAGTATAAATTGCTGTAATGCGCTTTGGTCCGATAAAAGTCTTTTGCATAGGGAATGGTAATCAATCGATCATTTCCAAACAGACTGTTGTATTCCATAATGAGAATGGATGGATTTAATTGTGTAAGGTTTATTTCCTCCAATATATGGTAATCATTACCATCAAGATCAATATGTAATAAACCAATATTTTTAAATCCTGTACTTTCCAGTAAGCTGTTTATGTTTTCCCTGTCTATAAATACTGCTTTTTCAGTAAGCTGATGTTTCCAGTACCAATATTGTTTTTTCAGACTATTCATTGCCTGTTCAGATCCGTCCATTACAAACCCGGACCAATTATTATGCATCATTAAAAATCTTGTATTTGATTCCTTATAATCCTCCACTCCAAATTCAATAAAAATTTCCTTTTCTATTTTAATATGTTTAATCAAAAATTGAATGATACCATCATCTCCCCACTGACTAAAGATTTTAAATTCAAAATCATTGATATTATTAGATTGAATAGTCCATTGCTGATTGGAAAGCAACGCTCCCATGGCAAGCAGATTGGTTTCCTGGCTTCGCCAAAAAGGCATTAAAAAAGTATTATTGAGTGATTGGGCTATTTTTTTTACTACTTTTTGCATTGTTTTTTTTTAATGGGTTTCTGTTGTTTAGGATCCATTCCGGTATTTCAATTCAGGGGAGCATTAAATTAATTTACGTTATCAAACAAGCGATAGAATCTTCAAAATCTCATACCCGAACCAGTCAAAAATAAATAAGTTATGGTTAAGCCAGCACAACTAAAATAATTAAATAACCTGTCAGGTTAGTTTTTTGGGATGTATAATTATGCTCAAAACACCTCCACTTTCCAGGACCTTTCCCAGTTACCACCGCCTTCCAGCATTTCTATCCCCGGCTTCAGAGTTAGTTCCTGATTGTGGTCTACTGTATCGGCATGTCCGCACCAGGGTTCCAAACAAACAAAGGGCGCATCTTTTGCAGCCCAAATACCAAAATATGGAAAGCCTTCGAAAAGGAAATCAAAACCGTGAGGGTCTTTTGTATTTGCCAGTGTTATTTTTGTACTTGCTATGTTTTTCAAAACCAACGCATCTTCGTAAAAAAGCGAGGGGTGTAAGGGAACCCGTCCTGAGGTTGCAGGAACCTCGCTATGCTGCTCACTGATTAATCCATCCTGTAAATGCCAGCGAATCAATTTTTCCGGTTGGTTGAATTGCAAATAATAGTCTTCATATTTTGCACTTTTGGAAAGAGGTACTTTGAATGCCGGATGTGCCCCGACTGAAAACCAAAGGGTATCTTTTCCGGGATTATAAACGACATAAGTGCATTGTAGACTGTTTTCATTCAATGCATATTTCAGTTGCAATTGAAAGGGAAAGGGGTATCTACTAAGGGTTTCCTCATTCGATTTAAGGGTAAAAACAGCCTTGTTTTGGTTGATCCGCTCCGCAAAAAACATTTTTTCCCGGGCAAAACCATGTCTTGGTAGTTCATACGATTTCCCTTCAAATAGGAAAGTATTGTTTTTAAGACTCCCTACTATAGGGAAAAGAACCGGAGAATGCTTGCCCCACAAAGAAGCATCGGCTTGCCAGATATACTCAAGGTCACTATGTTTGTTTTTGAGGCTTATCAGTTCTGCTCCCAATGGATTTATGACTGCCTGAAAATCTCCGGACTGTAGTTCAATCATCATGTCACGAATATAGGGATTGATCCATTTGTTTGCCGAATATCGATCTGCTTATATTAATTTTTAATTCTGTTAAATCATGATGTATGTCACGAAAAACTATTCATTTTTGGACGAACTTTATTACAAATAAAATGATCATATGAGCTATTTTGAAAATTACAGAGGTATTAAGTTAGATATCCAATCCGTGGATATTTCTATTGGAAAATCAGTTCATGAGACCATCCGAACCGTGGTAGATAAATTGGAAAGGCATGCAGGGAAAATTAATTTTACAGATGTTTATTTAAAAAAGGAAAATACCGCAAATGGAGTTGATAAATTTGTAAGAATCCGTCTTGGAATACCTGGCCCGGATGCTTTTGCAGAAGATACCGGTGAACATTGGGAAACCACCATTCGTAACGTGGCAGATAAAATTGAAAGACAATTGAAAAAAGGCAACGATAAATAAAAGGGTGTTTTTTTCACAATCCTCTTTGATTCCTTGGTATGTAGTTAAGAATACCATGTAGTTAAAGAGGATTTTTTGTTAAAATATTCAATAATAGGCGAAAATCTTCTTGTACGAATAAAATCGTACTATATTTATAGCTCAATTGTTTAATCAAAATTAAAAAATTATGAAAAAGCACACACCCTTCCAAATTTTGCGCCATTATTTATCCATGATGGTATGGATAATCCTGCTTATGGGTATTTGGAACACTTCTTCACAAGCACAAACCAATAATAGCAAGGCTGAAAAGGAGGAGGCTAAAATGGCCGACGCCAAACTGGAATTAGAGCGGGAGTTTCAGAAATTGGAAAAATTTAAAAAGAGCGATCTTGAGAAAGTCATGAAGGAATTAGAGAAAGCCCAAATGGAATTGCAAAACAAAGATTGGAGCAAAATCGAATCCGAAATGCAGGCAGTTAAGGAAAAATTGGAACGGTCTCTGCGGGAAGTACAAAAGACTTTAGAAAAAAAGGAAATTGAAAAAGCAATTCAGGACGTAGAAGAAAGTACCGTATTACAAAAGGGTAAACTTCAGGAGCAACTGAAGCGGGCTGAGGAAAAATTGGAAAAGGCCAAAATGGAAATGGGCCGGTTGACCAAGGGTATTGATCTTCTTGAAAAAGACGGCCTGATAAAACATAATGATTACATAAAAATAGACTGGGATGGGGATTTTATGATTTTGAACGGGAAAAAGCTATCAAAAGAAGTTTCTGATAAATACAAGCCTTATTTTAAAGGAAAGGAAGCGCTCTGACTTTAAACAGAGCACTGCTTTTGCAAAAAGTTTATTTTTAAAAAATATAAACAGGCAAGGTTGATGGTGACATTAACCTTGCCTGTTTACGTAGTTTTGAGACGGTAACAGAAATTCCCACTACATATTCCTTCTGTACTGCCCACCTACTTCGTACAGTGCATGTGTTATCTGTCCCAGACTGCAATGCTTTACGGTCTCCATCAATTAGGGAAATATTTTTTCAAAGGAAAGTTGTATTCAATCATTTTTCTATTTCAAATGGATCAAACACATTGAGATTCGGAATACCTTTAAAATCGTTGTCACTTGTAACAAGGGTAAGACCATATGCAATTGCAGTTGCAGCAATAATGGCATCAGGTGTTCTGATTTTCCGTGAACGCCTTAATTGGATACATTGATCCACTACAGCTCTTGTTAGCCCTAAAATATTAGCATCCGAAATAAAGGATCGTATTAGCGATTCCTTGGATTTATCATGGTTCACCCATGAGAGGGCTTCTATTTCGGTAACTACAGAAATATTCGGAATCGCATCAATTGTTGAATCCATAAAATGCATTATTTCCGGTGAAAAGCGCCCGGAAAAATAATTGGAAATTACATTGTTATCAATCAGGAATTTTTCCATTCATTGCGCATGGCTTGTGTATGCTTATCAAAGCTATCAGCATCCTGTTGAGTAAATACATTCTTATATTTTTCAGAAAGTTTTTGTTTGCCGGGGCTAAAATGCTCTTCCACAACCTTAATAAGTTGAAGTTCTTCCAATTCATGCAAAAGTTTGATAGCCTTGCGATTGGTAATTTGTATAAGCATGGTATCTTCCATAATTCAAAAATAAGGTATAATTTCCGCAAAATCCATGCAGGGCAATAGAATCTCTCCCTAATAATGTACCATTAAATCTATTGAATGGTTTCGCTTTATATCTTCATAACAAAAATCCCCACTACATATTCCTTCTGTATTGTCCGCCTACTTCATACAAGGCATGCGTAATTTGACCAAGAC